>JAQGOW010000336.1 GCA_028293405.1 Verrucomicrobiales bacterium | reverse complement strand
GAAATACGCGGTTGGCTCGCGCGATGGTTTGCATCAAGGTGTGGTTGCGCATCGGTTTATCGAGATAAATCGTTGAACAACTTGGCGCATCGAACCCCGTCAATCACATGGCACACACGAAGACGAGCCGAAGCGGATTTACATCGTCCGCGTTTCAGTTCCCCTTGAATATTCGACGTTCGCGTTCTTCTTTATCCTTTTCTAACCACTCCGGAAAAGCGCATCTTACTCTCAACAATCAACAAAAGGGTTTCACATGTGTTGCTTTTCACGTCCGGTTAAAGAAGTCAGCTCCACCAACATCTTTGCCCGCTCCGACGGCCTCCATCGCCAATTCATCGTCTACGCCATGTCGATTGAGACCGAAACCGACGTCGCCATGATCCTGCCGCTCCCGGTCAAAGTCCCCGCTGGCGAACGCGACGTTACATTCATCAACCTGAAAGACTGCCCCGAATTCTTCGAACGCATGTCGGAGGGTTTCCCGATCTTGGAGGCCCCGGTGAGCCTCGGCCTTTCGGTAGTCACCGATGGCGTAGCAAAAACCGCCCTCAAAGTGATGCAAGTCGGCGATTTCGAAGCCTCGTTCGTTCCAACCGTGAAAGACTTCGCCCGTCTCGACGACCGCTTCCGCATCGCGCCCGACGTATGGAAAAAACTTCCCGGCTACGACGACCACGGATTCGCCGTCTTCAAACTCAAACCCGGCGCTGCCCACATCCACCCAATGGCTTTCTCCTTCCCGCGCCGCGACAATAGTCGTCTCTTCTTCCCCACCGTTCATATCCATGACGGTCAGGTTCACATCTTTGCCGAGTTCGACCACAACCTTTACTGCCAACGCAACGATGACGATTTGAACCTCCTGGACTGGGATGAATCCCACGGTCATGCCGCCAGCTTTATGCCCATCGAAAAAACCAAAATCCTCATCGCTCCTGACCAACACTGCTATCGCCGTGTCCTCTCCGGCGTCCGCCCCAACCGCGACACCTGGCTCACCTCCGCGATGGCCTCCCCACACGGCAAACCTTCGTAACCCATAGGAGCTCCCACTTGTCAAACAGTGCGAAGTCTTAGTGAAGCCCACACATGCGCACCACCCCGCAACAAGTCATGGTTTCCATGGCTCGGACAGCACAGATATCGTGATGATGCGCTCGCTAAGCAGGCAGGCCACTGCTACCGAGCACTCGACATTTGTCGCGATGCCCTTCCGCGATCGCTTCAGCTATCGTTCCAAGGAATGTATCGGGATGTGATACAAGCGGCACGGCGGCTTGCAGTTCCAAGGAGTATTGATGATGGGGATGGCCGAAGCGGTGCAGATCACGAAGCAAGAGGGGGCAGCTTTGAACCAGTCAGCGGTGGATGACTTGAACGGCGGCGTTGGGGTCATGAGTGCTCCTCTGCACGTCACCAGCTGCGGCGGCACAAACAAGACTTTATCCCCAAAATTGTTGTAACGTTTTGTCCGTTGGCGACAATTCATATCCAGATGGAGGAACTGGATGACATCGCTTTGTTGCGGGCATACGTCGAGCACGGCTCGGAGGATGCCTTTGCCACGATTGTCGCGCGGCATGTCAACAAGGTCTATTCGGTCGCGCTCCGGCACACGCGCAATCCGCAGCAGGCGCAGGAAATTACCCAGGTTGTGTTCATTATTCTGGCGCGGAAGGCACGCGCTCTCGGGAAAAAAGTCATCCTTGAAGGTTGGCTTTATCAGACCGCGCGACTGACGGCGCTGGCCTCGGTCAGAAGCGAAGTTCGGCGCGCTCACCGAGAACAGGAGGCTTACATGCAATCGATTGCCAACGAGAATGAATCTGAGGTCTGGTCGCAAATTGCCCCGCTGCTCGATAGCGCTATTGCCAGTTTGAATGAAGCGGACCGGCGTGCGGTTGTGCTGCGGTTTCTTTACGGCAAAGACACAAAAGAGGTTGGCGCGGTTTTGGGGTCGAATGAAGGCGCTGCGCGGATTCGCTTGCATCGGGCGATGGAAAAATTGCGGCACTTTTTTCACAAGCGCGGCATTGTTTCGACCTCAGAAATCCTTTCCGGAGCGATTTCCGCACATGTGGTTCAAACCGCCCCGATTGGGCTGGCGAAAAGCGCGACGGCGTTCGCGTTGGCCAAAGCCCCGGCGGCTTCCGCATCCACTTTAACTCTCATCAAAGGAGCATTGAAAATTATGGCTTGGTCTAAAGTTAAAACAGCAGTTGTCACCGGCGTAGTCGTATTACTGGTTGCAAGCACAGCCTCTATCGTCGTCAAAGAAATTCGGAGTCGCACGGCTGCTCGTCCAATCGCGTGCACGACGGCAGCCACGGGCAGTATCAAGGGGCGTTTTTTTGGTCGTGGCGAGTTGGTGAACGCCGGCAATACCACGCCCGAGGATGCCTGGGAATCGCGATATTGGGCGCGCGCCCAAGGCGACTATGATGCCGTCATCGCAGCGACGGATCGGCAAGCGGTGGCGGACGCAAAAAAATGGATGGGGGACAAGGCTACGTTCCGCTCTAGTTCGCGAGAGGAGTTTGCTACTTCCTTCCAAGGATTTCAGATTTTGGCGCGTAAAGATTTGTCGAGTGACAAGGTGGAATTGAAATATCAGTTCACCTTTGCGAATCGTTCGACTCCCAAGCAGGCCAAAATCGTAACGATGGTGAAGGTTAATGGTGCATGGATCTGCGCTCAAACCCGCGCTCATGATGCGAGCTGGGATTCGGGCAGCGAAATCGAACCGGGATCATAAGCTCAGTCGATTCCGTCGCTGCCGACGTGGACGTCCGCAGTCTGTTAAGGAAGGACTTGGACGCGGTAGAAGCGGAGGGTGTTGGCGGAGACGGGGATGTCGGTGAAGGTTTGCGTGGAGGGTTGGCCGGTTGGCGCGGGGTCGGTCTCGCTTCCGGTATCGCGAGCAATGTCGGTGAAGGGGCCGGTTGCACTCGCGGCGGATTGGATGCGATAGCGTTTGCCACCGATGGAGGACCACGTGAGGGTTAGGGTTCCGTTCGATGAGGTTGTTGCACCGATAATTCCGAATAGAGAGGTGGCGTTGGTTGGGTTCGTGCCTGCTAAGTATTCCGCGTAATTGTTTTGGCCGTCGCCGTCGGGGTCGGCGGTTGCGTCGGTGATGCCGTAACTCGCTTCCCATACTTCGAAATCACTCGGGCCGGTTGTGTTGGTTTGCGTCGTGGCTGGGAAATCGAGTTCGGACGGCGTCAGGGCGCGATTGTTGAAACGGACGCGATCGAGTGAGCCGGTGAACCAATTTGAGCCCTCGGAACCCGCGCCGATGGTTATCTCGGAGCTGGTACGATACCCAGCGCCGTTGGTGTAGACGACGGTGGCCGCAAGTGTGACATCGATGTAAAACTGCATGTTTGCGCCGTCGTTGTGAACGACCGCGACGTGGTGCCATGCGCCGTCATTCTGGACGGCGGCGGAACTGGCAACGTCTTTCACTTTGAAGGTGGTTGTGTGCAGGGTCCGATTGGTGTTGATCGAAAATGAGAAGCCAGGGTTGCGTTCGTATTGGAAGAGAACCGCCCTCTGCGACGGCGCGTAATTGAGCGGAAGTTTCACCCAGGCTTGAAGGGTGTAATCGTCGGTGAATGAGTTGGTGCCAATGCTTTGTTTCGGATCGGGGATGGTTAATTTCGTCGCGCCGTTGAACAGAAGTGAGCGATCGCCTGCGTGGCCACTGGGCGAATTGGTATTCCATGGCGGTGTCGTCGTTGCGTCTGAAACCAAGCCGCCGGTCGCATCGGTGACGGTCGTTCCGGAGCCCTCATCGAATGGAAAATAAAATCCGGTCGAATGATTGGTCGAGGTGGTGAGGATGAAATCGGTGATGACGGGGTAGTGGTCGGAGGCTTCGATGGTGTAGCCCACGTAGGCATTTGTGGGAGTGATCGACGTGCCAATCGCTTTCCAGATGTAATCGATTCGGGCATTCAAATTATTGGGGTAACCCGGAGATGGAACCGATCGGCCGAGGGAGCCATCGCCCGCAGTCGTCCAGATATCCTTCCACTTGTCGTCCATGCGATTGTAAACGGGCGTGCTGGGAGTGTCGTTGAAATCGCCGGCGATAATCGTCGGCACGGTCTCTTCCGCGAGCCAGGTGTTGATGTTGGTGGCGCACATGAGGCGCTCGGTGCTGTCGTTGTGAAAATCCAGATGAGTGCTCTCGAAGGTGATGTCCTTGCCGTTGACATCCACGACGGCCTTGAGCCAGCCGCGTTGTTCGTTGCCATTGATGTTCGGCAAAAGTCGGTGGTCGCGGACCAGAATCGGAAAGCGTGACAGAATCGCGTTCCCGAATTCCTGACCAGCGGGCAAGCCCGCCATATTGTTGCTGAAGACGAAAGGCATGCCGGTTTTTTGCGAAAGTTCGGCGATGATATCGCGACCGTTGGAGCGCGGCATATTGCGGGCGACTTCGTTCAGCGACACTAAATCGATGTCGTTTGTTTTTATGAAATTTGCGGTGCGCGTCGTATCGACGTTGCCGGTGACTGGGTCTGCGCCGGAGTGAATATTGTAAGTCATCACGCGAAAGACGCTGTTGGTTTCGACAGGAACCACTTTGAGCGATACGACGCCGGGTGCGATGAAAACCAGCGCGCGCAGGTTGGCTTTTAATCCTAATCCGGTGATGACTGGCGTCTGGTTGAAGCTGCCGTTTCTCGTCCCTGTATAGTTCAATAGTGAGTAGCTTCCCGCGCCGAGGGCGGTTCCGGTGACGTT
>JAQGOW010000326.1 GCA_028293405.1 Verrucomicrobiales bacterium | reverse complement strand
GAGAACTTCGAGCGGCGTATACGGTTTCACGCTCGCGATTACGGGCACGTTTTCTTTCACCAAGATCATCGGGATGATTTCGAGCGCGCCGCCGATGAGCACTGCAACGAACGCAAGCGCAGTGAGGGTCATCGGTTTGGCTTCGAGCCAACGATGCGTCCATTTCTTGTCTTGATGCGCGACGGGTGCGGCCGTGGCGACCTGGACTTCCTGATCAGGAACAAATACGCCGGAGCGCGCGGTCTTCCACAGGTTGTACGCCATCATGAACGTGCCGATGAGGTAAAGGCTGCCGCCGATGGCGCGCAGGCGATACATCGGGACGATTTGCAGAACGGTTTGCAAGAAGTTCGGGTATTGGAGAAAACCGTCCGACGTGAATTGCTTCCACATCATTCCTTGAGTGATGCCGCTCCAATACATAGGCACGACGTAGAAAATCATGCCGAGGAGCGCCACCCAGAAGTGATAATTGGCAAGTTTTACCGACCAAAGCTTCGTGTTGTAAAGCCGTGGGAAGAGCCAATAAAGCATGCTGAAGGTAAGGAAACCATTCCAGCCGAGTGCGCCGGTATGGACGTGGGCAATCGTCCAATCGGTGTAGTGCGAGAGCGAATTGACGCTCTTGATCGCGAGCATCGGGCCTTCCAGCGTCGCCATGCCGTAAGCGGTGACCGCGACGACCATGAATTTGAGCATCGGATCCTGGCGGACTTTGTCCCAGGCACCGCGCAAGGTGAGCAACCCGTTCAACATACCGCCCCAACTCGGAGCGACGAGCATGACCGAGAAGACCATCCCGAGTGATTGCGCCCAATCCGGCAAAGCGGTGTAGAGCAAGTGATGCGGCCCAGCCCAGATGTAAACGAAGATAAGCGCCCAAAAGTGAATGATGGAGAGGCGATATGAAAACACCGGTCGATTCGCCGCTTTCGGCAGGAAGTAATACATCAAGCCGAGGTATGGGGTGGTGAGGAAGAACGCGACGGCGTTGTGGCCGTACCACCATTGGACGAGTGCGTCTTGCACGCCGGAGTAGATCGAGTAGCTCTTCCAAGGACCGGCGGGAACTTCGAGCGAGTTCACGATGTGCAACAGCGCGACTGTGATCGCAGTGGCGATGTAGAACCAAATGGCAACATAGAGATGCTTCTCCCGCCGTTTAATAATCGTCCCGAGCAAGTTGACCGTGAAGACAACCCAAATGACGGCAATAGCGATATCGATCGGCCATTCGAGTTCGGCGTATTCTTTGCTGGTGGTCAGGCCGAGCGGCAGCGTGATGGCCGCGGCGACGATAATGGCGTTCCAGCCCCAAAAATTTATCCAAGAAAGCGTGTCGCTGAACATTCGCGCTTTGCACAAGCGCTGCAGCGAATAATAGATGCCCATGAACATGCCGTTGCCGACGAAGGCGAAGATGACGGCGTTCGTGTGCAGCGGACGGAGGCGTCCGAACGTAACGTATTGCAGGTTGAGGTTGGCGGCGGGATAGAACAATTGGATCGCCGCCGTTAATCCGGCGAGCATTCCAACTATTCCAAACACGACCGTCGCAATCGCGAACGCGCGCACGATTCGGTTGTCATAACTAAACGTCTCGATGCGCGTCGCCGACGTTGTTAATGGTGAAGTTACTGTTTGGGTCATAGTAAATCTTTGGTTGTATCGAGTTCCGCCTTCAGGGGGTGTTTGCTTTTGGGCTCGTCCGTCAACAGCCGCATCGAAGGCGTGCAAGTGTCTTCGTATTGGCCGGACCGAACTGCCCAGATGAACGCCCCGAGAAAACAGCCCGCGAGTAAAATGCTTAAAGGGATCAGGAGAAAAATAATGTTCATTGCGCCGCCTCCGCAAAGATCCGCACCGGAGCGCGGACAGCCTTGTCCGCGCTAATCTCGAGTGGCCGATCAGCAGTCGTATTCTCCCGCAGATTCCGGGCGGCGACTGTCACCGCTCCACACGCAAATAAAACAACGGTCAACGAACTCAACGGCATCAACACCGCACAAATCACCGGCGACAATTCCGCTCGCGCCGCAATGGCGAGTCCCACGACGTTGTAAAGGCCGGATACAACAAAACTCCACCGAACAATCCGCACGCACTGTTTGGAAAATTGCAGAACCTTATCTAACCGCGGCACCACATCACCCGAAACAATCACATCGCTCGCCGGCGAAAACGCGTTCACGTTCTCCACCACCGCCACACCCACATCGCTCTGATTCAACGCACCCGCGTCATTCAACCCATCCCCAACCATCATCACTGTGCGTCCATTGGCCTGCAGTTCGGTGATATACGAAAGCTTGTCGTGCGGTGATTGATTGAAGCGCATTTCCGCTCCTCCGAAAACCGGTGCAAACATCCCACGCTCCTTCTCATTATCGCCACTGAGCAAAGTCGCGTTGTGCCCGAGGCGTCTGATCATCTGCGCTGTTTGCGGACGCAACGCACTGGTGAGAATAAATGTGCAGCGATAAACACTCCCAATGGCCACATGCACATGGCTCCCGGCTTCGTTGTTGGGTGGAACTGAAATGGCGTTTTGCTCAAGCCACATCCGCGAACCCATATGAACCCGCGTTCCACTAACTGTTCCCGTGATTCCGCACCCAGCCGTCTCTGAAAACGATCGCACCGTCGCGTTGCTGCCCGGCATCGTTTCACTAATCCTTGTCGCATACGGATGCGTCGAATCATGCGCAAGCGCCGCAACCCATTGCTGCTCCTGCGCGGTCAACTGAACGCCAGAAATACGAACCTCCCCCGCGCCAGACGCGGTCAGAGTTCCAGTCTTATCAAAAACAACGTGATCAACGCGCGCGAGCGTTTCGAGAACACCCGTGTTCTTCAGGTAAATATTTCTGCGCGCTAACAATCGTTGCGCCGTGCCCAACGCAAACGGCGCTGCTAAAGCCAACGCGCACGGACACGCCACAATCAAAACCGCCGTAAAGGCATTGATCGCCTTTGCCGAACTGCTCAAGCTCCAAAACAATCCCGCCGCAATCGCAATTCCGAATACTACTTTGGTAAACCGGCGGCTGTACTGATTGGTCAGCGTTTCGAGCGTCCCATTCTTCTCTTTTTGGAACGGCTTTTGGTTCCAGAGTGAAGTCAGGTAACTTTGCGAAACCTCTTTGACTGTTTGGATCTCAATCGTTCCACCCATCTGCCGCCCACCTGCAAACAAGTGCTCGCCAATGTTCTTCTCTACCGGTGCCGACTCACCAGTCACGAAGCTGTAGTCCACAACAGCCGCGCCACCCACCAGGCGTGCATCCGCCGGAATTAATTCCCCATGCCGCAACACAAGGCGATCCCCAACCCGCAATTGCGACAGCGAACATTGCTCTTCGCGTTCGCCATCACAACGCGTGACCGACAGCGGGAAAAACGATTTGTAATCACGATCAAACGCGAGCCGATCAAAAATCTTTTGCTGAAACAATTTCCCGCTCAGGAGAAAAAACAGCAGTCCCGCTAACGAGTCAAAATAACTATCGCCACGCCCGCCGATTACGTCATAAACGCTTTGCGCGAATAACGCAGCGATCCCGACCGCAATCGGAATATCCAACGAAATGCTCCGTTGCTGAACGCTCCGCCATGCCGTCTTCCAATAATCCGTCGCACTGTAAAAAACCACCGGCAGCACCAAGGCCAAACTGATGAAGCCAAAAAGCGGCTTGAACCGTGCCGCCTCAAACGCGTCCAGCCCGAAGTAGGACGACAGGCTCATCAGCATGATGTTGCCGAAGGCAAATCCCGCGAAACCAATCTGCATCCACAGTCGCCTCGACGTCGGGCTGCTCTGTTTCCGTTCCAGGTCCGACAGCTTGAGCTCCGGCTCATACCCCAGCGACGCCAGCAACGCCACCACTTCACTCAATTTGATGCGACCCGTGTCGAACGTAATCGCGACTTCCTTCTGCAAAAACCGCACGCGCGCTTCCGCAATCCCCGGCTTCAGGCGAAACAAATTTTCCAACAACCAAACGCACGCGACACAGTGAATGGCCGGCGCACGAAAAGTCACCCTGGTGATTTTGTCGTCGGAGTAATCGACTAATTTTCCACGCACCGCGCCGTCATCGAGGTACGCAAATTGCCCATCACCAACCGGCGCAGTAATACGCACGCCCGCGGCGTCGCTCATCGAGTAAAAGTCTTCCAACCCGTTTTCCGTCAGCAATTGAAACACCGTCAGGCAGCCGTTGCAGCAGAAGGCCTTGCTCTCGTACGCAAAACGAGCTTTCCCGACTGGCTCGCCGCAATGAAAACATTGCTCGCCATGGGACTGCTGAGTTCGAATTGAAACCGTTTCTAACATCTCTTACAACGACACCTAAAACTCGCTGTTTTCCGTTCAATCGGCTTACCGTTTGTTGGCGTCTACTTAACAGAAATTGGCTTGCTGCCGCTCGACGTACCATGTGATATGCTCGCGCCATGCGCCTTCTCCTCTTTTTGACGTGTTTGATTTCAGTCAGAGTTTTCGCCGCCGAGCCTGCGCCCTGGAACTACGACGAATATCGCAAAGCGCATCCCGAACAGGTCTGCACAATCCACACCTCGCAAACTGGAAAAACAAACTACGAACCTGCGCTGAACTTTCGTGCCGAAGGAAAAGAAGCCCCCAAAAACAACGCCGCCTTGCGCGCACAAATTCTCGAAGCCTGGCGCGACCTGCTCGGCCCCTCCTCGCGCAATACCGGCCCACTCAATGCCCGCGTGTTGGAAGTAAAAGAATTCCCAAAGTTCACCCGCAAGAAGATCGAATATATTGGCGACCCCGGCGAACCGATTCACGCCTGGCTTTTCATTCCAAAAACCGCCTCGCCCTCATTCGTCCGTGTGGCGTCTCCAAAAGACACCCGCACAGCGACTCAAAAGTTCCCAGCCATCGTTTGCCTTCACCAAACAGTGCGCAGCGGCAAAGATCAAACCGCCGGCGTCGACGAATTGAAGCCCGAATTGGAATACGGCCCGATCCTTGCCGAACGCGGTTTCGTGACACTCTGCCCCGACGCGATTTGTTTCGGCGAACGTTACCAAGTCGGTGGCAGTTTCTATTGTCACTATGGCGACGCCGTTCGCATTTACCAGGGCAACGCCGGTCGGAGCATCCTCTCGAAAATGATCGACGACACGATGCGCGCTGTCGATTACCTGCAATCACTTCCGGAAGTAGACGCGAACCGCATCGGCTGCATCGGCCATTCGCACGGTGGTTACGGAACGCTCTTTGCGATGGCGTTCGATCCACGAATCAAAGCCGGCGTTTGCAGTTGCGGCTTCACCACTTTCCGTTGGGATCCAACCCCGGCACGCTGGTTTCGCAACACCGCACTCATCCCGCGCCTTGGCGGTTTCGAAGGCCACATGCAAGATACGCCCATCGACTTCCACCATTTATTCGCGGCGATCTCACCGCGCCCGCTTTTCGTTTCCGCCGCTCTAAACGACTCCATTTTCCCGCACCTCGGCGACACCGATTGGATTCGTGACGACGTGAAGAAGGTCTACAGCCGCGCGAACCAAGAAGAGAATTTCGAACTATTTACATTCGAAGGCGGCCACGGCTTCGTGCCCGACGCTCGCGATCGCGCGTGGGCCTTCTTCGACAAACACCTGAAATAATCAATGCGCTGCCGCAGCGAGCATTCCCTCGTAGTATTTGCGAACGTCACGTTGATAGCGCGCATCCAATCCTGCCCCGACCTCGAACTCCGGGGCTTGTTGAATCTGCTCGCTCGAGAGGTCGACAGTAATCATGCGTTCAATCCAACTCACGCTTTTCACCAGCGCGTGCGGAATCATCACCTTCTTACCCGGCCACCAATTCCGGGTGTCGATCAATAAATCCGTAACAGTCCACGTCGCGTTATCCAAAACGAAATCCTCGACGTGCCCAATTTCCTGATCGTTAGCCTGGATGTGATAACCGTGAATCTCCAGCGCACTTCGCAGATGCACATCCACTTCACTGCCTTCCTGTGACAACTCACGGTCCGCCGCCGGTTGCGGCATCGGCACAATCGGCGCAGGCACACCGCCCCAACCCCATACGCCCGGGCCGCCCCAGTAATAAGGCCAGCCGTAATATTGAAAATACTCACGCTCTTGCCGTCGAGAAATCGGCTCGGCCGTATCGATACCTGGACTCCTCTCCACCTTCTCTTTCGTCAAATCAACAACCACACTTTTCTCCTCTTCGTTGATGCCGCGCGCCGCGATCGGCGAAATCAAAACATCGCGCCCCATCAACCACGCGCCTGTATGCACAACTAAATATCGAACCGTCCAATGCTCATCGTCGAAGTAGCAATCCTTGATACTGCCGATCAAACCGTCGGTGGCGTGCAGCGTGTATTTGCGTAGATTATCGACTGTTTGCAGCATATCAGACCTCCTGCCGAAACGTCGCACGCGAAGCGCCCTTTCTCAACTAGCGTTCGACCTGTTAGGCGCATAGCATTTTCCCATGCATCCGTTCATGCGTGTGTCACTTTTTCTCCTCGTCTGCGCCACTTGCGCGGGCATGGCAATTGCCGACAAACCAAAAAGCGCGCCAGTTAAATCCGTGCGAGAACAGATAGACGACCTTCGCAAGGGCCAAGAGCAGATCGTGAAGCAACTCGAAGAAATCCAAACATTGCTGAAGCAAAAATCCACCGCTGACGCAAAGCCAGCTCCCAGCTTTCTCTCGATCAACGTTCACGGCGAACCCTTTCGTGGCAACGCTCAGGCCCGCGTCGCGATCTTGCAATATTCAGATTTCGACTGCGCCTACTGCGCCGAATACGCCACGAATATTCTCCCAAAAATCACCACGTACTACGTCGCAACCGGCAAAGTAAAACTCTTCTTCCGCGACCTCCCGTTGCCCGAGCATCCCAACGCCACGTTCAAAGCCAAGCTCGCCCGATGCGCCGGTGAACAGGGAAAGTTTTGGGAAATGCACGACTACCTCTTCGCTCATCAACACCCCATGAACGAAGCTGATCTACCCAACGTCGCGCAAGCGTCCGGTGTCGACTTGAATAAACTCGCGGCCTGTTTCGGAGCCAACAAATACGATGTCGCAATCCAGCGAAGCGTCGCCAGCGCCGAACGTCTCCACGTCGACGGCACACCGGCCTTTCTGATTGGAACACTCAGCGAAGACGGCTCGTTTTTGAAAGCACCACAAGTCACCCTCGGCGCACAATCCTATGAGTTCTTCCAAAACAAACTCGACGAACTCCTGGCTGCAACTGCTCCGAAACCAGCGGCCTCTGTGCCTTAACTACGGTAGGTAAGTCTTCGTGACCGGATCGTAACTGGTCGCGCAGTAGTTCACTTGCATTCCGGTCTTTGTAATAACCCGCACCGTGTTGCGCTGGATAAGAAAATCGCGGTGATACAAAAACGCGCCGTTCCCGTCCAAATAATCCCAACCCATATTGGCCCACGCGCCGTTGGCCGCTCGATATTGATGACGCCCATACGTCCACGCGCACTTGTCCGCATTCTCTGAATGCCGCAAATCATACCACCCAGTCCGCCCATCCGGATCCGTAGTCGCCTCGCTCAATTCATGCGCAATAATTGAAACCATCCCGTCGACCGCCGCATTGCCATTCGGGCTCAACACCTGCGGCGCACACCCTCGCAAACAGCGACCAGGGTTGCCAACGAATGCATATTTTATGTTCGTCCCGCTAAGAACACCATGGCTGTGAAATCCACAAAAACGCGTGCAAAAACCCGACGCCTCAACAATGTCCGACGAAGTCAGCACGAAATACACGCCGCTTGGATCGCTCGGCAAAGCTCCCGAGACAATCGCGTTCGTCACCACGCGCCCGACCTTCAGGTCAGTCAAAATTTTTCCTTGCGACCCCGTATCCGTCGTCTCGCCGCCAAACGCAACATTGCCGGTGATAACGTTGCTACCAGTCGACAACGACGAATTGATGGCAAAATACGGCGACCCGCCGATGGCATTGAGAAAATCACGAACAATCTGTTGTCCGTCCGCGTTATCAATTCTGTTCGTTTGCTGCCAATTGCCGTACCAAATCAAATAAACAGTCGGCGTGCTGATCAGCGGCCCCTTGTGATAATACAGCGGACTAATCGGCGTAATCGCACCCAAACGAATCCCCGGCTGCGCGTTCACGCCAACGGCCGACAAAACGCCAATCGCGAGTGCTGCAAGTAACGAGCGGCTACGGAAGATTTTGGGCGAGGAAAATAGGTTCAAGGCTTTTTGCTCCAGTTCCGCCTTATGTATCAATCCCGCGAAACACCGTCAAACAAATAGCCTTCGGAAGTGCAGCTCGCGAGGCCGACGTTCAACAATTCCTTACCTGTTGAAGCTTGGCATTTCGACGCTTTCTGGTTTGTTTCTCCGATGTCGTTCGAACCCGACAAATTCATTGCCGACAACGTCCGCGCCATCCCGCGCTCGGGCATTCGCGATTTCTTCGACATCGTCCAGGGAATGAAAGACGTCATTTCCCTCGGCGTCGGCGAACCCGATTTCGTCACGCCCTGGCACATTCGCGAAGCCGCCATTTACGCACTCGAACGCGGTCGCACCGGCTACACCTCAAACCTCGGCCTGCTCAAACTCCGCGAAGCCATCGCCGCCAGCATCGAGAAAAATTTTCAGGTCAGCTACGACCCGAAAAACGAAATTCTCATCGCCGTCGGTGTCAGCGAAGCGATGGACATCGCCTTCCGCGCCCTCATCAATCCAGGCGACGAAGTCATCTATCACGAACCCTGTTACGTCAGCTACGCGCCGAGCATCGCGATGACTCACGGCATTCCCGTCGCCGTCTCCTGCCGTGCCGAAAACAATTTTTCCGTCAGCGCCGAACAAATCGAGAAGGTCATCACCAAAAAAAGCAAAGTTCTCGTCCTGAACTTTCCGACCAATCCAACCGGCGGCACCATGACGCGCCCCGAGTTACAGAAAATCGCCGACCTCGCCAAGCGCCACAACCTCTTCGTCATTACCGACGAGATCTACAGCGAGCTCACTTTCGAAGGCGAACACGTCAGCATCGCTTCACTTCCTGGAATGAAGGAACGCGCCATCTTCCTTCACGGCTTTTCGAAAGCCTACGCGATGACCGGCTTCCGCATCGGTTACGCCTGCGGCCCGCATGAGATCATCGAAGCCATGATGCGCATCCATCAATACGCAATGCTCTGCGCCAGCATCATCAGTCAGGAAGCCGCGCTCGAAGCCATCCAACATGGCGAAGCCGACACCGCTGAAATGCGCGACCAATACAAAGTCCGCCGCAATTTCATCGTGAACGCATTAAACGACATGGGTCTGAAATGCCATCTGCCGCGCGGAAGCTTCTATGCCTTCCCGAGCATCAGCTCCACCGGCCTCACCTCAAAAGAATTCGCCGTTAAACTTTTGGAACAAGAAAAACTCGCCTGCGTCCCCGGCAGCGCCTTTGGCCCGAGCGGAGAAGGCTTCCTCCGCTGCTGCTTCGCCACGGCCCTGGACAAAATCCAGGAAGCGACAGTCCGCATGGAACGCTTCGTCAAAAAAATTAAGTAATCGCAACTGACGATTTCTCTTTTTTCTCCATCTCTGTGTCTCTGTGGTAAAATTCTTTCTTTGCGCCTTTGCGTCTTTGCGTTGAAAAATCCGTCCTACCCTCTACTCTGCCCGCATGCCCAAGCGCGCGATCAAAAAGGGTTTCATGATGCAAGCCTTCCCCGGTGACAAAACCAATTTGTCCTGGATGGAAAAATTCAAAA
>JAQGOW010000323.1 GCA_028293405.1 Verrucomicrobiales bacterium | reverse complement strand
CGGGATAGATTCCGAAAAGACCAGAGGCCGATGCGTGTCAAAAAATGATTCGTCTTCTAGCTTGAGGATCGCCAGATCAATTCCCGGGGCAACGAATTCAACTGTGGCTCTGATTTTGTCCCCAGATAGATTCGCCAACACCTCGATTTCGCTAGCATAAAGCACCACGTGAGCGTTGGACAGGATCCGTTTTCCTTTAATGACGACGCCCGTGCCAGTGTACTCCCTCGGCGAATCTTTGGTCCATGGCCGATACGCATCCGGCACTCTGATTTTTGAAAATATTTTTACGATGGAATTAGCGACCGGATCACTCGTATCGACAGGGGTCTCAACCTTCGCCTGTTTGGGTGGCGGCTGCGGTGAGGGTTCAGCGGACGAAACGAACTGCCCAATCAACATCGTTCCCAAAATCAAAAAAAACACGAACTGCCGTTTCGAGGTTGATTTCATTTTGTAAAGCGTATGAATCTCCCGAGCCTAAAGCCAATTCGAAAATGCCAACGACTACGCGGGTCTGAGAAGTTGTTCGACGCGCTTGATGTCTTCCGGCACATCGACTCCCACACTGTCATAATCCACCACTCGAACTGCAATCGGAATCCCATTCTCCAACGCCCGCAACTGCTCCAGCTTCTCCGCCTGTTCGAGCGCCGACACTGGAAGTTTCACCAACTTCAACAAAGTGTCACGCCGGTAACCGTAAATGCCAAGGTGTTTCAAAAACGGGAACGCCTTCAATGCCTCGCCCGTCACGTCGCGCAAAAATGGAATCGTTCGTCGCGAAAAATACAGCGCGCGCCCTTCGACGTTGACCACGACCTTCACAATGTTCGGACTTTCCAGTTCAGCGTTGTCGTGAATGCGCGTTGCCGCCGTCGACATCTCGCAGCCCTGCAGCGCATCGACGACCGCGTCTATCACGCCCGTATCGATGAGTGGTTCATCGCCCTGGATATTCACCACTGCATCACAAGAACAATTCAACGCCACTTCCGCGATTCGGTCCGAACCACTCGGGTGATCCGGTTTGGTCATTTCGACGCGACAAAAATTTTGCGCCACTTCCCAAATCCTCGTGTCGTCCGTCGCGACGATCACTTCGGTCAGCCTCTTCGATTCCTGGCAACGTTCGACAACGTGTTGGATGAGCGGTTTGCCGGCAATCATCGCCAGCGGCTTTCCCGGAAAGCGCGTCGAACCGAAACGAGCTGGAATGATTCCAACCGTTCTCATTATTTGCCGAACAGGCTCTTGAGACCTTTGGTGACGTTGGTTACGCCCGAAACGCCCTTGCCGCCTGCATCCTTCAACAAACCGGTCGCTCCTTTGCCAAGGTCACCGACGGATTTTGCGAGTGCGGGAATAACTTGTGCCGTGACCGCGTTCATCACCTGCTTGGTCAGATCAGCGGCCGTGATTCCATCCGGGCCGGTGCCGAGATTTTGCAAATGGATATCGGGGATCGGAAGAGTAATCGTTTTGCCGCCGGTGAGCGTGCCGTTGTAATGCACCTTTGCGCCAGTGATGAGAAAATCGTCCACTTCGATTTTCCGCGCGGCTTTTTCCTCGGGTGTCTTCTTTTCGCTCTTCGGTTCGTTCTTTTTGGATTCAGCCTGGTCGGCACTGCCCTGGGTATTGTCCATGATCTTCGTCAGGTTGTTCTTGGTGATGCCACCTTCCACGGTGATATCCGGAGCAATAACATTGACGCTTTGAACAATGATCTTGTCGCCAAAAATCGACATCGGTTTCAAGGATACGGAAATCTTATCAGCCGTGATTGCGGATGGCGTGGTGTAACCTTCCGGGTTGCCCACGAACAAATTGTGCAAAGTTGCGCTACCGGACAGAATTGAAACAGTGGCACTGCCGAGCTTCACATCCGTTTTCGTCACCACTGGGCCGACGGTGTTCACGCCTTTGGTGACGATTGCTCCCAGGAACATCCAACAGGCGCCGACTACCACGATCAGCAAAATAACGAGCGCGAGGACAATACGAATTACAATTTTCTTCATAGTTTGCGTTGAGTTGTTTGGTTAAGCGGCATTCTTCAAAATCCAATCGGCAGCAGCTATCAAGTCGTCCACGACAATCCCCTCGCCTGCTTTCCCCGCTGCTTCCATTTGTTTACCATACCCGGTGCGAACCAAAATGCTTTTTTTGACAGCCGCGTTCCAACCGCACTGCAGGTCGATGTCTTTATCCCCGATCATGAAACTTTGCGCGAGGTCGATGCCCAACTCATCTCGCGCATCAAAAAGAAAGGTCGGCAAAGGCTTCCGACCGCGACTCGGCTGACCGGGCGCTTCCGGGGCTATATATATATGCGCAAACGCGACGCCGTCCGCCGAAAGCAATTCGAGCAAACGGCCATTCACCGCTTCGACATCCGCCATGGTGAAATATCCGCGTCCCACGCCGGATTGATTCGAAACCACGATCAGGAGAAATCCTGCGTCCACCAACCGCCGCAATGCTTTGCCCACGCCCGGGAGCAGAACCACGTCTTCCGGTCGTTTCAAATAATCTTTTTCAAAGATAATCGTCCCGTCGCGATCCAAAAAAATTGCTCTCTTACCAGGCACGCGCAATCAATAACAGAGTCGTGCCGTGCAGCAAGCCATCAGTGTTTCTCCGTGTTTACGAATGGTTAAGTGCTTTTTCAAAAATGCTCGACAATTGCCCGCGCCGCGTTCAAATTTGTCAAAG
>JAQGOW010000293.1 GCA_028293405.1 Verrucomicrobiales bacterium | reverse complement strand
GAAAAATTCGATTCAGCGGGCGACCACCCCGAGGAACTCAAAGCCATCGAACGCATCGTCAACATGCACAAAGCCATGATGGTCCCCGGCCAACCACAATTTTAAAAGTGCCTTCTCTTCTCCCTCTCCTCCCCAAAGGAGGAGAGGGCCGGGGAGAGGAGGCAAAACATATTCTTTAAGATGCCGCACGAAATTCCCGACCGCGTAAAACTCTCCCCCGGCAACGGCGGCCTCCCGAAGGTCACCATCACCTCCGACTGGAGCACCGCCGAAATTTATCTTCACGGTGCCCACGTCACCCATTTTCAGAAAAACGGCGAGCCACCCGTTCTCTTTATGAGCGACAAGAGCCGTTTCCAAAAAGACTCCCCGATCCGAGGTGGCATCCCGATTATCCTGCCATGGTTCGGTTCCCGCGACGGCCACGCCGCGCACGGCTTCGCGCGCCTTCAGGATTGGGAACTCACCAAAACCTCCGAAAACAAAGGCGCAATCACTCTCCACTTCAAAATGCCCGAGTGCCCCGCCGCGGCCGAATTCCCGCCGTTCAGCGTCGAATACATCGTCACCGTCGCCCAATCGCTCACGTGCGATCTCCAAATCACCAACAATTCCAAGCACAACTTCAGCTTGGAAGACTGTCTCCACACATATTTTCAAGTCGGCGACATCAACCAGATTTCCGTCACCGGTTTGAAAGGTGTCGACTACCTCGACCAAATGGAAAATTTCGCGCGCAAAACCGAGACCAACGAAGCAATCAAAATCACCTCCGAAACCGACCGCATCTACCTCGACACCGAATCCACCGTCGAGATCCTCGACAAAAAGTTGAACCGACGAATTCGCGTAGCGAAGAGTGGTTCGCGTTCAACCGTGCTGTGGAACCCCTGGATCGAAAAATCCAAACGCATGCCCGACTTCGGCGACGACGAATTCCACAACATGGTCTGCGTCGAATCCTGCAACGTCACCAAAAACGAACGCACCATCGCCGCGGGCGAAACTTCTTCGTTGAAAATCGAACTCAGCACCGCAGTCTTGTAAGGCAATATATGAAAACCATCGCCCAGCTCGATCCTGATTCCGCCGCCGACCTCGTCCAGTGGCTGAAAAAAGACGAAGTCCCCTGCGAAACAAAAGTCATTCCCGGCGAAGGCGGACTTGAGGATTGCGAGATTCTCGTCAGCGAAACCGATTTCGACCGCGCCTGCGACGTCGCCGAAAAGTGGGACGCAGCCCGTCTCGCCGAAAAGGTGAAAAAATCCACACGCAAATGTGACAACTGCGGTTCTAAGAACCTCGAACCCGTCCCGCACGAAACATTAGAGACCGTCCTTCGCTGCAAAGATTGCGACACGCTCATGCCGGTTACGTAAACGTTGTAACGCCTCCACAGAGGGTTTGTTACGGGCAATGTAACGGGTAAAAACGCAAAAAACGCCAATGTTTGCAAGGGTTGTAACGATGTAACGGGTCAAACCCCCTGGAAGGGTGGGGGTGCTGATTTATCCTCAGTTCCTTCTCTGCGCCGCTGTGTCTCTCTGGTGAATTCTCTCTACAATTCCCAAACCATTTTGTAACTGACATCCCTATGGACCTCACTCAACATGCCCCAGTAAAGCATATGGAATTCTTCATCTATCTGGGATGCCTTGGCTTTGGACTGCTTTTCACCATTCTGAGCGCAGTCCTCGGACATCTCTTTGGCGGAACCGACCATCACGTCGATGTCGGCACGCACGGCCATGTCGACGCCGGCTTCGACAACAGCGGCATGCCCGGCGTTTCAATATTCAGCCCAGTCGTGATTAGTTCGTTTATAACCGCATTTGGCGGGTTCGGCATCGTCTTTCACCAAATCGAAAGCACCCGAAGCGTCTGGATCAGCGCGCCTCTGGCTGCGGCTTGCGGACTCGCTGTCGCAGCCGGTGCATTCTTAATGTTCAACACCATTTTCGAAAAGGCCCAGGCATCGAGCGAAACCCGCATCGGTTCCCTTGTCGGAAAAACCGCAACTGTCATCACACCTATTCCCGTCAATGGTGTCGGTGAAATCGCATACGTCACCGGCGGAAGCCGTTGCACAGCGCCCGCCCGTGAGCAAACCGGCTCACATGTCGCCAACGGCCAGACCGTAAAAATTACGCGCGTATCTGAATCGCAATTCATCGTTGCACCCATTTAACCCTACCTACATATGAACCATTACTTGTTCGCGGACATTTTCAATTCCATTGGGTCGGTCGGCACCGTCGCCGTCGTCGTTGTTGCGGTGCTCTTTGGATTTTTCGTGTTCGCTGCCATTTTCGCCAGCCGTTACACGAAGGTCGGCCCAAACCAGGTCCTCGTCCTCTCCGGTCGCAAACACAGGTTCGCTGATGCCGAAGGCAACGTGCAGACGCGCGGTTTCCGCATCGTCAAAGGCGGCGGCACATTCGTCTTGCCCGTGTTCGAAAAAGTCGACGTCCTCTCACTCGAACTTCTGACCATCGACGTCCAAACCCCTGAAGTTTACACCGTCAAAGGCGTGCCCGTTCGTGTGGATGGTGTCGCGCAAATCAAGATCAAAGGCGACGACATCTCCATCGCCACCGCTGCCGAACAAGTCCTGAGCAAGAGCATCGACGATATCAAAAACGTCGCCATGCAAACCCTTGAAGGTCACCTTCGCGCCATTCTCGGCACCATGACCGTTGAAGACATTTACCAAAACCGCGACGCCTTCGCGTCCAAAGTCCAGGAAGTCGCCGCCGGCGACATGGCCAACATGGGCTTGGGCATCGTTAGCTTCACTATCCGCGATATCCGTGATGGTCAAGGCTACCTCGACGCTCTCGGCAAACCGCGTATCGCCCAGGTCAAACGCGACGCCGTCATCGCTCAGGCTGAAGCCGATCGCGACGCCATGATCCGTTCCTCACAAGCCACCCAGGCCGGCCAGGAAGCCAAGTTCGCCGCCGACAGCAAAATCGCGGAAGCACAGCGCGATTACTCCATGAACGTCGCCGCCTTTCAGGCGTCGGTAAATCAAAAGAAAGCCGAATCCGACCTCGCCTACGACCTGCAGAAATACAAAACGAATCAGTTGGTCAAAGCCGAAGAAGTTCAGGTCAGCATCATCGAGAAGCAGAAACAGATCGAACTGCAACAACAGGAAATCTTGCGCAAACAACGCGAACTGGAAGCCAACGTCCAAAAGCCCGCCGACGCCGAACGCTACAAGGTCGAAACCCTCGCCAGTGCCCGCAAATTTCAACTCGAAGCCGAAGCCGCCGGCGCGGCGACCGCCACCAAGGCCACGGGTTTCGCGGCCGCCGACGTCGTGAAAGCCACCGGTGCCGCCGAGGCCGACGCCAACAAAGCGCGCGGT
>JAQGOW010000119.1 GCA_028293405.1 Verrucomicrobiales bacterium | reverse complement strand
GTTTGATGAGGTTTTCCGTGTGCTTCACGATCAAAACGTCACCGTTGGATGGGTCGAGACCAAACGACGTTGGAAAAGTCTCGTAACAAATTCGTTGCCACTGCGTCACAGTGTTGTTGCCGTAACGCATCATCCAGATGTTTGCCGCGACGTAATCGCCGAACACGTATGCGCCATTGATCTGTGGCAATTTGTCGTTCGTGCACACGACACCGCCAATGACACAGTGGCCTTCGTAACTTTCGTCGCCGTGAGTGTAGGAAAGCAGCGGGTTACTCGACACAAATCCGGCAGGCGCCTGGTCGACCTTCGGCCCAGGAGACATGCCTTCGCGATACGCCCAGCCAAAGTTCCCGCCTTTTGTAATAAGATTCAGCTCCTCCCAATCTTCTTGCCCGACATCGGCGCACAACAAATCGCCGTTGAGAGGGTTGAACGTAAATCGCCATGGATTGCGCAGTCCGACGCACCAAAATTCAGACCGCACATTGTTGGACTTCACCGTAAGCCCATTGAAACTCGTCGCGCCGACAAACGGATTATCCTTCGGCACAAAGTAGTTCGTGCTCGCGGCCGCATGCGTGTTCGGTTTCAAATTTTCAGGGCGTTTATCCACATCAATCCGCAAAATGCCGGAGAAAAAGTCTTTATCGATTTGCTGGCTGTTGTTGTAACTGTCGAACCCGGAGCCCTCGTCGCCGAGGGACACGTAGAGATAACCGTCAGGCCCGAAGTGAATGTCGCCGGCGTTGTGCGGGGTATCCTCATCGAACTGATTGATCAAGACCACCTCAGACGACGGCAGGCCGGTGTTCGGATTCGTCGCTGATGCCTTGAACGCAGACAATCGGTCGTGCAGGCCGACGTTGACGGTGTGATTCGAATTGGTGGAGCGACTGTTGCACGTGTAAAACACGTAGAAGTTGCGGTTCGTCACATAACTGGGGTGAAAGGCCAGGCTGAGCAACCCCTCCTCATTTGCATCCGCCAGGACACGAGCGGAAATATCCATGAACACTGTCCGCGTTGGATTGGCCAAATTGGTTATGACTACGATCCGTCCAGCTTTCTCAACGATGAACAAGCGGTTCGTTTCGCCCGGAGGTGCGGCGACGGCAAACGGCGTGTTCAATTCCAACCCCGGGAAAGCGTTGGTCGTAGTAAATCCGAGGAACGGAATGGTCGCCGGCATTTGCAAAGTCGTATTCGCAACGCGGTTGCTGAGGCCAAACGGTTGAGCTATCGCGCACGCCAGTGGGAAAAAACATGCGGACACAACCATCGCAGCCCGTGAAATCATGGTGCGACAATCCCAGACCTGACCCAACCGGTAAACCAGCAGGCCTAGTATTTTTGTGTCCGTCTTGGTCGGCGTCGCCCGCTGATGTTTAACCCTACTCGCGCCCTTCAGCTAAGCTGATTCGTGCGACGCATCAATGAGACCTGGCCGAGATCAGTCGTGAATCCGAATTGCCGATAGAAATCAGCCATCTCCGGAAGGCAATAAAGTTCAATGTGCCGCACGTTCGCTAAATCCGGCTCAGCAAGAATTGCCTCCATCAGCACGCGCCCGAAGCCGTGCCCGCGATAGTTTGGATGAACGATGACGTCGAACATTATCGCTTTGTAAACGCCATCGCTGAGCACGCGAGTAAAGGCGGCGAGATCGTTCGAGGAGGGCTCGGTGAACGCAAAGATGTAATCGCTGCCGGCAATCGCGCGAGTGATGTCGGCCAACGAACGACCGCGACTCCACCATTCGCCCTGATAAAGCTGGTGAAGCTGCGATAAACGGTAGTCGTCGAGGTGAGTTAAACGTGCATGTTTCACAAGTATTCTCTTGAGCTAACACAAAGCTCAGGCGCCGCCGCAAGCTCAATTGTAGCGGCGTATTAGTCAGTCAAATCCAGCGTCGCACGCGTGATCGATAGTCGCCGAATTCATTGCCGAACTTTGCGGCTAGCACGCGTTCTTCAGGGATGATTTGGAAACGGGTCGTAAACAACACAAAGAGAATCGGGCCCAAAAGCGCCACTGGCGCAGCGAGTAATACGGTCCAACCAATCAGGAGAGAGGTTAGGCTCAGATACATTGGATTGCGTGTGAACCGATACACTCCGAAATCCACCAGGGACGACGCCTTTTCAGGTCTGTTCGGATTCACAGTGGTCCGAGCGCGACGAAAGGCGATCAAAGCCGACCCCGACACTGTAACGCCCATGACGAAGAATAAACAGGCAATCGGAGTCCGAATTCCGGTCGCGAGGTCAACCCGCGGGGAAATTTGCGCAACGCCCCACATGGCTGCGCCGAACAGCGCGGTGACGATTGGTGGAGGAATTTTGTGCTCAAGCCATTTCATAGGTTCAGGGTTCGCTATATTTATGCATTCGCGTTGTCTGCACTTGGGATAGCCGTGAAAAAGGCGCGAAGCTTAATGGGATCGAGGTCGTCGTTCGTGCGGACGCTGCTGCACAGGTCGAGACCGAATGGGTCCACCGCAGCGATGGCGGCGGCGACGTTGCCGGGGTTTAAACCACCGGCCAAGTAAATTGGAATCGACACGTTGTCACGAATTCGACGGCTGAGCGTCCAATCGTGCGTGCGGCCCGTTCCGCCAAGTTGCCGGATGGCAAGACTCAGGTTTCCGGAATCAAGCAGCAACGCGTCGACATGGGCAGCGGCAGCGATCGCGTAATCCACGGACGCGTCATCTATGACGTGAACGACTTGCACCAAACGAACCCCCGGCAACCCCTCACGAAGGCGCGGATAAATGGTCGGCGGTAAATGATCGCACAACTGAACAGTGTTTGTGCCGCAGCGACGTTGCTGGGCGATGATCGCGTCCGGTGAGCATTCGCACGTGAGCAAAAAAGTCGCGATCGGCGGCGGCACAGTGGCGGCGATTTGTGCGATGGCATCTTCGGAAATCACCCCTGGGCCGCTCGGCATCGCTGAAACGAGCCCCACTGCCGAAGCGCCGCAGGAAATCGCCAGCGCCGCCTCTTCGGCAGACTTGATACAGCAGATTTTTACTTTCGGGCGTGTTTGCATCGCTGCGTTCGCGAATTGTCTCCGAGAATAGTCACTCCACCTACGGTTGACAACCCCTGCGCTCGCGGCAAACTTCGCTTTATGACTCGCAAGTTTGCTTTTTTGGCTTTCGCGCTTTGCCTCGCTTCTTCCCTGCACGCTAACGATTGGCCGCATTGGCGCGGGCCTAATTACAACGGCATTTCCAGCGAGACCGGGTGGACGACTAGATGGCCGGCGGAAGGTCCTAAGCAGCTTTGGAAGGCGTCGGTTGGGACTGGTTTTTCGTCCATGTCGGTTGCGCGCAATCATGTTTATACGATGGGTAATTCGGGCGATCAGGAGACCGTCTTTTGTTTCGATGCGGCGAGTGGCAAGGTCGTTTGGAAACATACTTACGCTTGCGCGCTGGATCCGAAATATTACGAAGGCGGGCCGAGCGTGACGCCGACTGTTGAAGGGAATCGCGTGTTCACGTTGTCGCGCAAGGGGGATGTGTATTGTCTCGATGCCGACACCGGCAAGGTGGTTTGGAATAAGAATGTTGCTAAGGAGGTTGGCGCGGAGATTCCGACGTGGGGTCTCGCGGGTTCAGTTTATTTTGAAAAGGGCCGTATTTACCTGAACGTCGGAGCGGCCGGAACGTGCCTCGATGCCAAGACCGGTAAAGTGATTTGGAAAAGCGGCACCGAAGCAGCGGGTTATTCGACGCCGGAACCGGCCACGTTTGCTGGCAAGGAATGTTTGCTCATCATGGCCAAAAAAACGGTCGTGGCGGTCGACAAAAAAGATGGCCACGAACTTTGGTCATACCCGTGGGAAACGCAGTATGACGTCAATGCCGCGCAACCGATTGTCGATGGCGATAAAGTTTTTATTTCGTCCGGTTACGGTCACGGTTGCGCGTTATTGAACGTGAAAGACAACAAACCAACGAAAGTTTGGGAAAATAAAAGCCTGCGCAATCACATCAATTCGAGCGTTCTCCAAGAGCAGTTTCTTTATGGGTTCGACGGCGATGCCAATCGCGGTTCGGGTTTCGTTTGCCTGAGCATTGGCAGTGGCGATGTGAAATGGAAAAATGAGCAATACAAAACCGGCTCGCTCATGGTGGCCAATCACAAGCTGATTATTTTGAGTGACAAAGGTGAACTGGTCATCGCGGAAGTTTCGTCCGATGGTTTCAAAGCTTTGGCGCAGGCGCAGGTTCTCGGCGGTCGTTGCTGGACGCAACCAGTGCTCGCCAATGGCCGCATTTATTGTCGCAATGCCAAGGGCGATTTGGTCTGCCTGGACGTGAAGGGTTCCTAGGTATTGCAACGCGGAGGAGTGAGTGCCACTCTGCGGCTACACGCCCCGGTAATGAAGCCGGGCCAAACCAACGAGGTCACAATGCAACGTCCTAAATCAGCGACGGTTTTCGGAATCCTGAACATCGCTTTTGCGACGATGAGTTTTTTTGGACTGATCTTCAGCATCATCGTGCTGCGCATTGCGGCATCGAGCCATTCAACGCAATTGATCAAACAAAGTCCGGTACTATCAGCGTGGACAAAATTTACCATGCCGCTCGGTTTCGTCAGCGCGATCGTTTTGCTAATTGCGGGAATCGGCCTGCTGATGATGAAGAATTGGGCACGCATCGTGTCGATCATCTACGCAATCTATTCGCTGGTGTTCGGCGTGGTTGGTTTGGCATTGATGTTTTTGTTTATGGTGATGCCGATGATTGAGCAGTCCCAGCAACAATCGGGCCCCGAATCGATCGGAATGATTGCAGGTGCTATTGGCGGAATGATCGGCGGCGTTGTTGGTTTGGCGTATCCGGTGCTGTTGTTGATTTTCATGACGCGACCGAAATTGGTGGAGGCCTTCAGAGTGGCCGAACTGTTGTCGGCACCGGGACAAAGTCATCCGCCAGCGGCATAGGCGTGTTCTGAACTGAATTCTGATTACTGACTACTGATTACTCTCTTATGGCCGGTCATAGTAAATGGTCCAAAGTTAAGCACATCAAAGGGCCACTGGATGCGAAGCGTTCGAAAGTTTTCGCGAAGCTGAGCAAGGAAATCTCGATCGCGGCGAAAATCGCGGGCGGTGATCCCGGGATGAACCCGCGCTTGCGCATGGCGCTGCTCAAGTCGCGCGCGGCGAACATGCCCGCGGAAAACATTGACCGTGCGATCAAACGCGGCACCGGCGGCGCCGAAGCCATCAGTTACGAGGACTTGACCTACGAAGTTTACGGGCCGCATGGGGTGGCCATTTTGGTGGAGTTAAGCACGGATAATCGCAATCGCACGGCGGCGGAGATTCGCAGTTTGTTGACGAAAAACGGTGGCACGATTGCAACAGCTGGATCGGTCAGTCGGCTGTTTCATCGCAAGGGCCAGATCATCGTGACACGCGAGGGCGCGAATGAAGATCAGTTGATGGAAGCGGCGTTGGAAGCCGGTGCGGAAGATTTTCGCAGCGACGAACAGGGTTTTGAAATTTTGACGGAGCCCGCGCAATTCGAAGCGGTGAATAAAGCGGTGGAAGGCAAAGGGGTGAAACCGGCCTTGGCAGAAGTGGCCTGGATTCCGACGTTAACAGTTCCCGTAAACGATCCCAAAGCTGCTGCCGAGGTCACCCGATTGATCGACTTGTTGGAAGAACACGACGACGTCAAAGACGTGCATTCAAATGAGGAAGTTACGGCGTAAGGGATTGATAGAACTGAAAACAAGTCGCAGGCGCAAACGCGGAGTGTTGCTGTAAGTCAAAGGACGGAGCAGCTTTTTTAAGCATTTTTTGGGGAAATTTCACCATAACCCCTATTTTGACCCGCGAGGCCCAAAGCGCCATTGACTACAGTTACCCCTCTGATACAGTCGCCCCTCGATTGGAGAAAACCAACGGGGTGGAGTGACGGTAAAACGCACCCTCCCGAGCGTGACTTCCAGCATTGGTAGGGCGAGGCTCCAGCCGAGCCTTTGCGCCGTTTGTCCAAAGGCTCCGCAGGACCGTCGCCCTACCGAACTTAACAAAACTAGAATTATGGCAAAATCGCAGAAATACGTTTACCTCTTCGGAAACAAAAAAGCCGACGGCAACGGCGCAATGAAACCGTTGCTCGGTGGCAAAGGCGCTAACCTCGCAGAAATGACCCGTATCGGTCTACCGGTTCCCCCCGGTTTCACCATTACGACCGAGGTCTGCACATATTATTATGCGCACGGCCGCAGCTATCCGAAGGAACTCTGGGCGCAATGCAAAGTGGGCGTTGCGAACATGGAGAAGATTCTCAACAAACGTTTCGGCGATATGCAACGTCCTCTGCTCGTCGCGGTCCGCTCCGGCGCACGCGATTCGATGCCGGGTATGATGGATACGATTTTGAACCTGGGTTTGAACGATCAAACGGTTGTCGCTCTGGAAAAAGCCAGCGGCAATCCGCGTTTCGCGTGGGATTGCTATCGCCGCTTCATCCAAATGTATGGCGACGTCGTCATGGGCGTGCAAAAGCGCGCCGGTGAAGATCATGAACCTTTCGAAACCGTCATCGACGAACTCAAAGAAGAATTGTTCCCGGGCCAAAAACACGTCGAAGACACCAAGATCGACCACAAAGGTTTGCAGGAATTGGTCAAACGTTTCAAAGCACTCGTTAAAGATCGCACCGGCAAAGCATTCCCGAACGATCCATGGCAACAACTGCAAGGCGCAGTCGGCGCTGTGTTCAATTCCTGGATGAACGATCGAGCGAACGTGTATCGCCAGAAATACAACATCCCGTCCGAATGGGGAACCGCCGTCAACGTGCAAGCTATGGTCTTCGGTAACACCGGTGACACATCCGGTTCCGGCGTCGCTTTCACCCGCGATCCTGCGTCCGGCGAAAAAGTGTTCTACGGCGAATTTCTCATCAATGCCCAGGGCGAAGACGTCGTCGCCGGTGTGCGCACGCCGAATCCGGTTTCTGAACTCAAGGCAGCGATGCCCGGGCCTTTTGCCGAACTCGAGACGGTTCGCAAAACGCTCGAGAGCCATTTCCGCGACATGCAGGACTTCGAGTTCACAGTCGAAGAAGGCAAACTGTTCATGCTCCAGACTCGTAACGGCAAACGCACCGGCCTCGCAGCTGTTCGTTTGGCGGTCGAAATGGAAAAAGAAAAATTAATCACGTGGGAAGAAGCGATTACCCGCGTTCCTGCGGAACAGCTCGATCAAGTGCTCGCGCCTGTGTTCGATCGCGCCGCCGTGAAATCCGCCAAAGTGATCGCCAGAGGTTTGCCAGCCGGTCCTGGCGCTGCTGCGGGTCGTATTTATTTCAATGCCGACCGCGCCGTTGAAGCTGCTGTCAAAGGACAAAAAGTTCTGTTGGTTCGCGTCGAAACATCGCCCGAAGATCTTCGCGGCATGATCGCCGCCGAAGGCATTTTGACCGCGCGCGGTGGTGTCAGCTCACACGCTGCACTCGTCGCTCGTCAAATGGGTAAAGTCTGCGTCTGCGGCGCGAGCGCCTTGCACGTTGACTACCACAAGAAAACCTTGGAAGTCGGTGGCCAGACCTACAACGAAGGCGATTTCCTCAGCATCGACGGAACCGCCGGTGAAGTTTACGCGGGCGAAATCAAAACCGCTCCGTCCGAAATCGTCCAGGTTCTCGTCGAAAAAACCTTGCAGCCGAAAGACAGCAAGACCTACCAAAACTTCGCGCAACTGATGAAGTGGTGCGATAAAGCGACCCGCATGACGGTCCGCACCAACGCTGATTCACCGGAACAAACCGCCAACGCGGTTGCATTCGGCGCGACCGGCATCGGCCTTTGCCGCACTGAACACATGTTCTTTGAAGGCAAACGCATCGACGCTATGCGCGAAATGATTTTGGCTGAGAACACCGACGACCGCAAAAAAGCGCTCGCCAAGCTCCTGCCATTTCAACGCGAAGACTTCGCCGGCATCTTCAAAGAACTGAAAGGTTTGCCTGCGACCATCCGTTTCCTCGACCCACCGTTGCACGAATTCCTGCCGCACGACGAGAAGGCCCAAGCCGAACTCGCCAAAGTCATCGGTGTGCCTGCTGAAAAGATCGCAAAGCGCGTTCACGAATTGCACGAGTTCAACCCGATGCTTGGTCATCGCGGTTGCCGTCTCGGAATTGTTTATCCTGAAATCAGCGAGATGCAGGCCCGTGCCGTGTTCGAAGCGGCTGCGGATGTGCAGAAACAAGGTATCAAGGTTAAACCGGAAATCATGATCCCGCTCGTGGGCTTCCAAAAGGAACTGCAATTGCAGGTCGAAGTAGTCAATCGCGTCGCCAAAGAAGTCGCCAAGGAAAAGAAGACGAAGTTCAACTACCTCGTCGGCACGATGATCGAAATTCCCCGTGCCGCTTTGGTTGCGGATGAAATCGCGAAGGACGCGCAGTTCTTCAGCTTCGGCACCAACGACCTTACGCAAACAACGCTCGGCATGAGCCGCGACGATTCCGGTTCGTTCCTGCCCAAATATCAGGAGCTCGAAATCACCAAGCAAAATCCTTTTGCGACGATCGACCAAACCGGTGTCGGCAAACTGATGCAGATCGCCGTCGAACTCGGCCGCAAGACCCGCCCAGACATCAAACTCGGCATCTGTGGCGAACATGGTGGTGAACCCTCCAGCGTGAAGTTCTGCCATCGCATCGGCCTGGCTTACGTGAGCTGCTCTCCGTTCCGCGTGCCGATCGCACGTCTGGCTGCGGCGCAAGCTGCCTTGGAAGATAAGAAAAAGGCGAAAAAGTAATTCGGATTGACAGTTTAGAGCATTGATGACAATTTGTCATCGTGCGAATCATCAAAGAGGCGTTCCTAAAGGACGCCTCTGTTTTGTACCCGAAGGCTGCGAGATTTCTCGCCGCGTGGCGTGCTATTGTGCGTCTCGCCGCCTGGCGCAGCCTCCCCGACGTGCGAAAAACGTATGGGAGTGCAGATGCCGTGACGGTGAAAAGCAAACGGACAGTGACGGTATTCAATGTGTGCGGAAACGATTACCGCCTCATTGTGGCGATTCATTACAAGACTCAGATTGTTTACATGCTGAGATTTTTGACGCACTCCGAATACAGCAAAGACAAATGGAAGGACGAATTATGAAAACTGCTCTTGATTTCAAAGCATTACCAAAAAGCTACACCGAGCTTTTGAAAATCCATATGGTTCGTCCTATCCACGACAAAGTTGCTTTGGAAAATGCATTGGAAGTTCTCGATGCGATGGCCGGTCACAAGCTCAACGCCGAACAGGAAGATTATTTCGAGGCGCTATCGAGTCTGGTTGAAGTTTACGAACGCCAACATCTGCCAGAACCCAACGTTTCAGGGTTAAGTTTGTTGCGTCATTTGATCGAAGCAAACGGGCTTACCGGCGCCGACTTATCCAGATTGCTGGGCCGTGACCGCAGCCTCGGAGTGCGCATCCTCAACGGTGAACGCCAGTTGAC
>JAQGOW010000109.1 GCA_028293405.1 Verrucomicrobiales bacterium | reverse complement strand
CACAAGGGCGCGGCACAATCGGCGCGCATGAATGAAACTCCCATTTTCGAAAGGCGATCGATGTTGGGCGTTTTCGTCTGCGGATTGCGGCCAGTGTAGCCGACCCAATGGTTCAGATCATCGACTGCGATGAAGAGAACGTTCGGGTGCTGTTGTGGCTTCGCGTGTGAGGTGATTAGTCCCACTGCTAAAATTACGAACGATAAAATGTTTTTCATAATTCGTCGTTTACCGCGCAATGTCTTAACGACCCCAACGACGCTGGCCGCTCGGGCGGCTTGGTCGCTGGCCGCCGCCGCCTTGACTGCGCGGAGGTCCGCTTCGTTGTTGCTGGCCGCCCTGCCCCTGCTGACCTTCGGCTCTTTGCTGGCCTTGTTGTCCCTGCTGGCTATCGTGCCTTGGTTGGGCGTGTTGGCGCTGCTGGCCTTGTGGCCTGCGGCCGCCCTGCTGGTGGCGGGGACGACGATCGTCTTCTGTCGTTTCACGCGGCTGCGTGGCGGAGTAGTTAAATCCTTCGGCGCGTTTGCGGATGATGCCGCGACCGATAAATCGTTCGACGGCGCGCAACTCGCCATGGTCTTCCGGCGTGACGAAACTAATCGCATCACCAATCGCGTTGGCGCGACCGGTGCGGCCGATGCGGTGGACGTAATCTTCGACGTGCATCGGAAAATCGTAGTTAATCACGTGCGAAATGCCGTCGACATCGATGCCGCGCGCGGCAATGTCGGTCGCGACCAACACCCGGACCGCACCGCTCTTGAAATCTTTCAATGCGCGCAAGCGCTGACTTTGCGAGCGGTTCGAATGCAATGTCGCAGTGCGAATTCCGCTTTGTTCCAACTGTCGAGCGAGGCGATCAGCGGCGTGCTTCATGCGCGAGAAGATGAGCACCATATTCATCTGGGGCTCGCGGAGCAGGTGCAACAGCAAAGAGGTCTTGGCGCCCTTCGTGACTTCGTAAACAAGCTGCGTGACGGTTTCGGCGGGGTTCGAACGCCGGCCGATCTGCACCATTTTCGGGTTACGCTGAAAGTCGTGCGTGAGACGTTCGATTTCTTTCGAGAGCGTCGCGGAGAACATGAGCGTCTGTCGCTCTTTTGGCAATTGTTGGACGATGCTCTTGATATCGGGCAGGAATCCCATATCCAACATGCGATCGGCTTCATCGAGCACGAGCGCTTTTAGTTGCGAAAAGTCAGCGCAACGGCGGCGCATCAAATCCAACAATCGGCCCGGGCAGGCAACGATGATGTCAGTTCCGGCACGCAAAGCGCGGATCTGCGGTTGTTCGCCGACGCCACCGAAAATGGTCGCGACGGACAGCGGCAAATGTTTGCCGTACGCGCGGACGTTTTCGTCGATCTGGACGACGAGTTCGCGCGTGGGCGCGAGGACGAGGACGCGGGTCCGGCGTTGGCTTTGAGGCTGCGCGGCGAGCCGAGTGAGGATCGGCAGGGTGAACGCGGCGGTTTTGCCGGTGCCAGTCTGAGCGATGCCGATGAGGTCGTGGCCCGCAACGATTGGCGGAATGGCCGCGACCTGGATGGGTGTTGGCTCAGTGTAGCCGGTCTCTTTAACGGCCTGTAAAATCTTTGCGTCTAACCCAAGTCCTTCAAATGGCATAAACGACTAGCATGACACAGGCTAAGCGGATAGCACAGCGAAAAACTTTTTAATTTGGTTACCGATGGTTACCTTTGCTTACCGATGGTTACCGAGAGGACTTTGGCCCCCCTCGCCCCGCCCTCCCTGCAACACTGCAATTTTTCAAAGATCGTTTCCAGGTGTTGGCCTGAAAGCTGCATATTGAGCAGCGGCGTGATGGTATAGTAACGTAACTACTTTGTCAACAATGTCGCCGATTGCAGATTGCAAATGACGAAAGACGGGTATTGTCTGCTGTGGATGCGAGCGGCTGTTTCAATTTGGGTATTGGGGATTTTCTTCGTGGTTGCGGGGGCGAACCATTTTATCAATCCAGACTTTTACTTGGCGATCATGCCACCGTATTTGCCGTGGCATGGGCCGCTGGTTTTTATCAGCGGGGTTGCGGAAATCCTGGGCGGCATTGGCGTGCTGGTGCCGGCAACGCGGCGTTTGGCGGGTTGGGGGTTGATTGCGCTGTTGATTGCTGTTTATCCGGCGAACATCCATGCGGCGCTGCACGGGATTCCGGGGAGTCACATTGCACGCGGGTGGCTGATCGCGCGGTTGCCGTTTCAGTTTGTGATGCTTGCGTGGGTTTATTTTAGCTGCGTCAAAAGGTCTAAGAATTTTGACAACGCAAAGGCGCAAAGACGCAAAGGAGAGAGATAACTATCGCAGGCACGGACGAACGCTCGTGCTGCTTCCGTCACTTCATCGCCTAGCCGCGCAGGCGATTTGATTTTGCCATTTTCGGAGCAGGTTTACGAACACTGTATCTGCGCGTCTGTTGAACACCTCCATGATTGATCTCCCCCGATTCAGCGCAATGGAGATTGACCACGCAAAGAGCACTAACGTGATTAACTGGTTTGGCCATGACTCGAGTGGCCATTGGTGCGGCCAAACCCACATGGGTCGATAGCGAAATGGACCGAAATAATAGATTGGCCATAAGTCTTTGAGACCGGGGCCGCGGGAGCCTGCCAGATCACAGAGCAAATGCAGATGGAACATTGCAAATGACAATGCGAAGACTCGCAATCGTTGTTTGGCAAAGGCAGCGAGCAGAACTGAGGCGATTAGCGCCGCTAGCAAACCGTGACCGTACCAGTGATGGTATAGATGGTAGTAATCAGTTTCGGGCCGACCAAGTGCTTGGTTCGTTAAGTCGACGAGAAGTCCAACGCCGTCGAGATCAGGAGCAATGCCTGCCAGTGCGACAAGGCGCGTATCGCGTGGGTTGTCGGTGGTGTGCACGGCTACGACCCAGCTTGCGAGCAAGTGTGTTAGCGGGGCCATTCAGCAGAATGTTAGAGCCTCCTCACGTCGGCTGCTACCAATGTTTAAGCTTCGCCGGCTGGTGGCGTCTTTTTGTCCATCGCGTTTCGCAAGGCAGGGACTTGTTCCAGGAGCTTCTCGAATTTGATGCCGGTGAGGCTTTCGACGATGGGCGGTAACTGGCTCATGATTTGGGTGACGTCGCCGGTCAATTTGCTGGCGCCACCGCCGGGGCCGTTGCCGCTGTTGATAATGACAATTTTTTCGGTCTTGGAAAGCGGTTCGCTGATTTTGCCAGCAATGTCGGGCAACATGCGCACGATCATTTCGATGACTGCAGCTTCGTTGTATTGCTTGAAGGATTCGGCTTTGAGCTTCATCGCTTCGGCCGTGGCGGAACCTTGCGCCTGGATGACGGCGGCTTCAGCAAGACCGCGGGCTTTGTTGGCTTCGGCTTCGGCAAGACCGGTAGCTTTGGCGACGTCGGCGGAGGCGAAGCCTTTGGCTTTGGCGGCGGAGGCGGCACCGGCGGCTTCGGTTTCAAGTTGGAACTTGGTCGCGTTGGCCAATGTTTCGACGCGGTAACGTTCGGCGTCAGCGGGCTTCTGGACGTTGGCTTCGAGTTCGCGTTGTTTGCGCAATA
>JAQGOW010000108.1 GCA_028293405.1 Verrucomicrobiales bacterium | reverse complement strand
GCTATGGTCAACACGCGCGCTTTTGGCGTTAGATTAAATTTTTTCACCGCTGCTTCAGAGGCGATCAGCAACGCAGCTGCGCCGTCGTTAATCCCGGAAGCATTACCGGCAGTCACCGTGCCCTCGCGTCGTGTTATCGGTTTTAATCCCGCGAGTTTTTCCAGAGTGGTCGCGCGCGGATGTTCGTCGCGTCTGACAATGATCGGGTCGCCTTTGCGTTGCGGCAAACAAACCGGAACTAATTCCGCATCAAACAAACCGTTGGCCTGCGCGGCCGCGGTTTTGGACTGACTCCAAAATGCAAACTGATCCTGGTCCTCGCGGCTGATGCCAAATTGCGCGACGAGGTTCTCCGCGGTTTCCGCCATCGCATCGGTGCCGTAACGTTCCTGCATGCGCTTGTTCACGAACCGCCACCCAAGTGTTGTGTCGTAAATTTCAGGCTGGCGCGAAAATGCTTCAGTCGGTTTGGGCATCACGAATGGAGCACGCGACATGCTTTCAACACCACCGGCAACGATCAAATCAGCTTCGCCCGCTTCGATCGCGCGCGCGGCATACCCCACTGCGTCCATACCTGAACCACACAACCGATTAACCGTGCAGCCAGGCACAGTCTCCGGAAGCCCAGCCAACAAAGCCGCCATGCGCGCCACGTTGCGGTTGTCTTCTCCAGACTGATTCGCACATCCCAAAACAACGTCGTCGATCGCTGCCCAATCGACACCTGGATTGCGTTCGACTAACGCTCGAATTGGCAACGTCGCAAGGTCGTCGGCGCGAATGCTCGATAACGCGCCGCCGTATCTTCCGATCGGCGTCCGCACCGCATCGCATATATATGCTGCTTTCATTTTGTGGCTCCTGCGATTTCGGTCGCGCGAAACTCCGGCATCTCTTTGACGCGTTTAAAACCGGTTTTCAACGCGGCACAAAGCTCATCAATTTCATTATGCGTCATCGGCGTTGACAGCGTTGCCGCACCCGTCGATATCAACATGATCCCGCTGGCGAGCAAATGATCGAGCAACACCTTAAGGCATTTCGTTTCTTCAGGCGTGGTAAAAGCTTCGCGATAATTCTTCGGTGGGTCAGGTTTGAAATGAATACGAAACATTGAACCGGCACCAGTGACACACGCGTGAATTTGCGCTTCGCAAATTGTGGAAGTGATTTGCCACCGGGCCTCGGCACCGATCCTATTCAAACGCGATACCGCGAATTCGTCATAGAGTTTCAACGCCGCTAACCCGGCAGTCATCGTAATCGGATTTGCTGAAAATGTCCCGGAATGTGGGAACAATACTTTTTCCAATAGCGGATTGAAAACATCCATCATATCCGATCGTCCGGCAATTGCGCCGACAGGAAACCCGCCGCCGATAATTTTCCCCAGCGCCGTCAGGTCAGGCCTGGCTTGATACCACTGTTGTGCGCCGCCGTATTCGCTGCGAAAGGTGATGACTTCATCGAACACCAGCAACGCGCCGTGTTGCGTTGTCCATTTGCGCAACGCGTTAATAAATTCGTGCGCAGCCGGAATCACACCGACGCGATGCGGCATCGGATCGATCAATACACATGCGATTTCATCGGCATGTTGGTCGAGCAACTGCAACGCGGTCGTTGGATTGTTGAACGGCAGAATGACAACTTCGTCCAGAGCCGATTTCGGCGTCCCGTGCACCACGGGCACGCTGCGCGGGTGATTCGCATCGCCCCAATTCGCAGGCTGCGCGGTCTGACTGGTCTCGGCGTAATCGTAAATTCCGTGATACGCGCCCTCGACTTTCGCGATCTTCGAGCGCCCGGTGAACGCACGTGCTGCTTTCAAACAACACATCACCGCCTCTGTGCCGGAATTTACGAATCGAATTTTTTGAAATGATGGCGAGCGCGAACAGAGATGTTCGGCTAACAAAACTTCTTCTTCGGTCCCGAACGAATACGCCGTCCCGCGTTGCAGCTGTTTCGTGACTGCCTCGATAATCGCAGGATGCGAATGACCGTGGATCAGCGACGTCATGTTGTTCGCGAAATCAAGTCGCGTAACACCTTCGATGTCAGTAAAGCGACAACCCCGTCCGAGGCTGGCGTAAATCGGATGCGGTTTGCGCAACACCGCATTGCGACTAACACCGCCGGGCAAAACTCGCACGGCACGTTGGAATAATTTACTGCTCTTCGACGATTCGTTCATGAGTTCGTCCTTAGTGAAAGATTGGTTCCCGTCCGCTTTTGCACATGGTCGAACGTCACCCCCGGCGCGAGTTCCATAACGACCGGTCCTTCCGGTGTGATATCGATGATCGCAAGGTTCGTATAAACGCGATCGACCACCGCTTTACCGGTGAGCGGATACGTGCATTGCTCGACGATTTTTGGTTCCCCTGATTTTGTGGCGTGCTCGGTGATGACGAAAACTTTCTTAACGCCAGCAACCAAATCCATCGCACCGCCAACGGCCGGAATTGCATCCGGCTCACCAGTCGACCAGTTGGCTAGGTCCCCTTTGGCAGAAACTTGCATTGCGCCCAGCACGCAGATATCGATGTGCCCACCGCGAATCATGACGAAACTATCCGCGTGATGGAAATACGATGCTCCCGCAATTGCGGTGACCGCTTTTTTCCCAGCGTTGATCAACTCGGGATCTTCCTTGCCGGCCATCGGCGCCGGTCCCATTCCAAGCAATCCATTCTCTGTTTGAAAAATAACTTCGCGTCCAGCCGGAACGTATTGGGCAACCAACTCCGGAATGCCAATGCCAAGGTTCACATACGCGCCGTCCTGGATATCTGCGGCAACGCGTTGCGCCATTTGTTCGCGCGTCCAACCGTAATTAGCTTTTGCCGGTGCGCTCATGGATAACTCCTGTCTTCCTTCACCAGTTGTGATTCCTGTGCAGGTTTGGCGACAATGACCAATCGATTCACGAAAATTCCCGGCGTCACGATTTCTTCAGGATCGAGTTCACCTGCTTCGACAATTTCTTTCACCTGCACAATTGCAACCTTCGCGGCTGTGCACATGATCGGTCCGAAATTACGCGCTGTTTTGTTGTAGATGAGGTTACCATGACGGTCGGCTTTCTCCGCTTTCACCAAAGCGAAATCCGCGATTAACCCGTGCTCCATCACATAATCGCGTTCGCCGAAAGTCCGCGATTCCTTCCCATTGGCGAGCACAGTCCCAACGGAGGTCGCCGTGTAAAAAGCCGGAATCCCGGCGCCGCCGGCGCGAATTCGTTCCGCGAGCGTGCCTTGCGGGACGAGTTCGAGTTTAATTTCGCCCTTGCGATACAACTCGGGAAATACCATCGAGTTGGCACTGCGCGGGTACGAGCAAATCATTTTCGCGACTTGCCGATTGGCAATCAGCGCGGCCAATCCCACGCGACCGCTTCCGGTGTTGTTGCTGACGACGGTAAGGTTTTTCGCGCCACAATCGACCAGCGCGTGAATCAATTCAATCGGACTGCCGGCCTCGCCGAAACCGCTGATCATGATCGTCGCACCGTCGTGAACGTCCGCGACAGCGGCAGCGGCTGAAACTGCGCGTTTATCGATCATCGCAAGGGCTCTCCTGGACTGGCGCAGCAGAACCGGTGCGCGCCAGTTGCGCGACGTACTTTTCCTGCACCCGACTCAACTTCTCCTCGATCTGGTGAAGCTCGCGCTCAAAGAAAAATTCCTTCGTGTCCAGCGGCACCAATTTATCGACGCGCGTCTCAGTCTCGTCGAACTTCGCCAAAAATACCTTGTCCATCCAAGCCATGTTGCGGCTCTCGTTGAACTTCAGCGCGAACGCCTTTTGTCCGTTCACTTCCGCGGTGCCGAGGATGGAAAGTTTGCCAGCCGATGTCGTCATCGTGATGTAACGCGAAGGACGATGGAACGAGGACAGCGAGCGATAAATCAGGTTGGCCACCTTCTCGATGTCGGCCAATGGCGCGGTGAAGTAGTGATATTCACCGGTGTTCCGAGCGCAATACATCGAGTGAAACCGGATGTTCAGCGCCGCCAAAATGTGCGCCAGATCAACCCAGTTTTGCGCCGAACGTTGCACGTCCACCTTGCCGGCTTTGTCCGTGTAGAGGCTGACGTGATTCATGATCGGGCTTTGGCTGCGGATGACCACGTCGTATTTTTGCAGGCGGCGAATCGCCGCGATCGTCGTTGGGTTCAGCAATTCGCGAGGCGTTGAAATGTGCGCCACCCACGAAACCTGCACTCCGCTCTCGTGCGCCTTCTGGAACAGCTGCAGCGTCTTTTCGTATTTATGCGTCAGCAGCAGGTCAGGCTGAAACGTCAAGGCGCGCGACGCGATGCGGATCGTTCGAATATGCAGCAATCGCGGGTCTTCGAGGATCGGCAAAACGTATTGCTCCAAGCGCTCGTATGGAATGTAAGCGGCATCGCCGCCGGTGATCAGCAGGTCAGTGACCTCTTTATGCTCGCGCAAATATTCGTGAATTTGCGCAATGTCCTCCTGAATGAACATGTCGTGATCACCGCGCACCTGCGCGTGGCGAAAACAATACGTGCAAAATGCGAAACAGGTCTGCGTGCTCTGATCAAAAACCAACTGCGTTTGCGGATATTTATGCTGACTGCCCTCCAGCAACTCGATCCCGCCGTTGTCCCGTTCAATCCACGGCTTGTTCAGTAACTGGTGGCCGTCATGTGGATTCGTCTCCTCCATGTACTCATCAATCACACGCTTGCGATCCTCATCGGTTTTGGCGAGGACATACGCTTCGGCAACCTTTTTGCGCATCATCGTCGATTGCGGGAAAACCAGTTGATACATCGGATCATGCTCGTAATCGTTCCAATTAATCGTGTTCAGGATGTGTCGCGTCGCTTTGAAACGATACACCTCGACGAATAATTCACGTTCAGGAATGCGATCGAGTTGAATTCCGTTCCTTGCCAAAATCGCCACCACTTCGCGAAACCCTTGCAATTCCGAATACTGCGCACGGTCGTCGAATAAAAACGGCCGCGTCTCCAGGAACCCAGAATGTTGTGGGTAAGTCGCTTGCAAACGGCTTAACACTCCCAAAGGAACGAGGTTTTCGGAGTCGATGATTTCGCGGGTTTCGGTGGAATACTCATAGCGATCAAGTAGGCCCGCGCGGTCTTTCGCACTAATCGTATTAGTTATCAATTCCCGGCTGCCCTTTTCGGCAGTAGTCAAATTTTTCATTGGATCGGTGGTCTGATTGTTTAGCTACCTAATTAATCATCGGCAGCGACTTCAACTGCGGCCAACCCTCTATTGCCATTGCCTTGACATAAATTGTCCGAACCAAAAAACGAAGGGCGAACAAGGCATTTAAAAAAGGTGGCAGGCACGTCTGGAAAAACCAGCGAGCCCAGACAACCGCCACCCTTGACCACACACTACGCGCTGGATAGCGTCGACGAATCCCTATGGTTTTACTGCGTTTCGTGGTCTCGCTGTTGATTCTCGGTTCGACGTTGGCTTCGGAGAGCCGCGCGTCGGCTGAGGTCGTGTTGGCTCATGCAAAGCACTCGGCATGGGTTATTGCACCAACCTCTACAAATGTCGCGGGCGTCATGTTTGCGCCGGAGGAGTTGCAGAAGTATTTACGGCAAATGAGTGGGGCGAAGGTGCCTATCGTTTCGAAGGCAGCTCGCAAAACGATTGTTATCGGGTTGCGCGCCGATTTGCCGGCCGACGTCGAACAAGCTCTACCTCCGCGAAAAGCCGGATATGATGGCTATGCGATTTCCATTCGAGAAGACGGAATCGTAATCGCAGGCGACAACGGCCCGGGATGCATTTACGGCGTCTATGATCTTCTCGAACATCTTGGCTGCCGCTGGTTCTATCCCACCATCGATCCGAAAGACCCCGAAGTTGTTCCAAAACTTTCAACGGTTTTGCTAACAACCAACGCCTGGGCGATCGCGTCACCCATTCGCAATCGAATTTGCAACGGGGACGCCTGGTTTTTCGAAATGAATTATCCGGCGGCGCTCAAGCAAATGGATTGGGCCATGAAGAACCGATACAACGCAATGGGCTGGCAGGCCGCCGTGAACACCAGCAAACGATCGTTGCTGCAACAGTACAACGATCTCAACAGGGCCGGAATTACCAGCGGGATCGAAAAACGCGGCATGTTCATTCACGGCCCGGCGCATTCGTTCGATCACTTTTTGAAATCGGAAATTTACTTCGCGAAGCACCCCGAATGGTTTGGCATGCGTAACGGGAAACGTGTTCCCCAAGCAGCTTTAGGAGCTCAGTTTTGCTGGT
>JAQGOW010000107.1 GCA_028293405.1 Verrucomicrobiales bacterium | reverse complement strand
GTTTGATTCCAAATAAATCTTTAACGCTTCAGTCAGTTCTCCCTCATCCTCCAGCATCAAGACAGTATCCGTCGTCTGCTCCGCTGAGAGCACATGAGTTGTCTCTTGATTTGGGCTGTAAAATTTTCTCTCCATATCTAATGGTGCGCGTGGCGGGAGTTGAACCCACAACCTGCGGCTTCGGAGGCCGTCACTCTATCCAATTGAGCTACGCGCGCAGCGTAAAAAGTATAACCAACCATTGTCGCTATTCAACTGGCTGAGTGTTTCAGCAGATTTGTGCTCAACGTGTGCTGTAAGTATGCGGCTGAAACGTGTGTTCCTGCAAGACGTATTATCAACTGAATTGAATTAAAATCCATGCTTGGCTGCGCACCGCGCTTAGGGAAACTTACTGGGATGTTCAATACTGTCATTTGGATTTACGTCGCGCTGCTCGTCATCGGCGGTCTCATGGGTTTCATCAAAGGTAAGAGCAAGATTTCGCTCATCACTTCCACGATTTTCGCCGTCATCCTCGCGCTCGTTGCGCTCGGCAAAATCACGCCGGCCTACATTGCCGAAATCGTCGTTGGCATCGTCCTCGTCGTTTTCGCGGCGCGCTTTATGCGCACTAAAAAGGTCATGCCCTCTGGCATGATGCTTGTCGCTTCGATCGTCGTGCTCATTTTGCTGATCACTGCTAAGTCTTAGCAGAATCTGCACTAGTCGCATTTCAAGATTAGGCTTCGTCAATGGCACTTCCGATCTGGCAGATCCATTCGCAAATAGTCGATTCGCTTCGTGCCCAAAACCGACTCGTGTTGGTCGCACCGACCGGCTCTGGCAAAACCACCCAGGTCCCACAAATGTTGTTGGACGCCGGCCTTGCCGGAAACAAACGCATCGTCGTTCTCCAACCGCGCCGAGTCGCGGCACGAACCGTCGCCGCGCGCGTTGCCTGGGAACGCAAAGTAAAACTTGGCGGCGAAGTCGGTTATCAAATCCGATTCGACGATCACACCAGCCTCGGCACCCGCATCTGTTTTGTCACGGAAGGTATTCTCCTCCGTTGGCTGCAGGACGACCCCAAGCTGACCGACATCGGCATCATTCTTTTTGACGAATTTCACGAACGCAATTTGTTGAGCGACGTCGCACTGGCTCTCGCCAAACAGATTCAAAAACTGCATCGGCCTGATCTGAAAATCGGCGTCATGTCGGCAACACTCGATGCCGAGCCAGTCGCCAAATATCTCGATGGCTGCCCGATTCTCGTGTCCGAAGGCCGTTCGTATCCGGTGCAAATCGAACACCTCGACATGCCGGATGAACGCCCAATCACCGAGCAAGCCGCCAATGAGGTCGAACGCATCCTCAACGCCGGCGAGGTCGGAGACATCCTCGTTTTCATGCCGGGCATGGCCGAGATCAACCAAACGATCGGCGCATGTCGCTCGATCAAAGCCGGTGAACGACTTGCGCTAATGCCTCTGCATGGCGAGTTGCAACCGGACGAGCAGGACATGGCGTTTGCGCCGAATCCACTGCGCAAAGTCATCGTCTCAACCAACGTCGCCGAAACCTCCGTCACGATCGACGGCATCCGACACGTCGTCGACAGCGGCCTGGCGCGCGTCGCGCGTTACGATTCCGAACGCGGCATCAGCACACTTTTTCTCGAGCCCATCAGCCGTGCGTCCGCCGATCAACGCGCCGGTCGCGCCGGACGAACTGCGCCCGGCACGTGCCATCGCCTTTGGACCGAGAGCGCGCACTTAAACCGACCCGAACGCAACACACCTGAAATTCAGCGCAGCGATTTGGCCGAAACCGTTTTGCTCCTGCACTCGCTTGGGATCAAAAACGCCGCCCAATTCGATTGGCTCGACCGCCCCGAATTACAAGCCGTCGAACGCGCCGAAAATCTGCTCCGCACCTTAGGCGCGTTATCGGTTTCCAATAACGACGCGCCCTCTGACCTAACTCCCATCGGCCGGCAAATGTTGCGTCTGCCGATGCACCCGCGTTATTCGCGTATGCTCGTCGAGGCGGCTAAACAAAAATGCATCCCCGCCGCCGCACTTTGCGCCGCACTCGTGAGCGGACGCGATCTATTGGTGCGCCTCAGCCGCGACGACAAACACATCGCCGAAGCGCGCGAGCTGTTCGAGGCCAGCGACGATTCCGATTTCTACACACTCATCCGCGCGTGGCAGTTCGCCAAGAACAACGGCTTCAGCGTCGATCGTTGTCGTCGCTATGGCATTCACGCGCAAATTGCCAGGCAAGTGTATGAGACGTTCGAACAGATTCTACGCCTCGCACAATCGCTTCGTCCCAAAACCGATGCCGTCGACGTTTCGGTCGAAGCGCCGCCGCCCGGCGATCCCCTGCTCCGCTGCATCACCGCGGGTTTCATCGATCAACTTTGCAAACGACGCGATCAAGGCACGCTCGATTGCGATCTCACCGAAGGTCGCTCCGGAACGCTCATGCGCGAAAGCGTCGTGCAACAATCGCCACTGCTCGTTGTCGCCAGCCTTCGCGAAGTGAGCGGTCGCACCGGCAATATGACCTTGCTCGGCCTCGCCACCGCCGTGAAGCGTGAGTGGATCGAGGAAATATTCGCCGAACAAATCACCACGCGCATCGAACACATTTTCGACCGCACACACAAACGAGTCGCGGCGATCAAACTCATTCGCTTCCACGACCTCGTCATCCATCACGAGCACCAAAAGGAAATCGAACCCGCCGCCTCGGGTCGCTGCCTCGCCGACGCTTACGCCCAAAAGAATTTCGAACTGCCGCAGCTCAATCACGAGATCAAACAGTTCATGGCGCGCGTCAATCTCGTAGCGGCGGCAATGCCGGATTTGGAATTGCCGGCGTTCGACGACAAAGCCATCACCGACGCGCTCGCCCGCGCGTTCGCAGGCATGACGCTCGTCAAAGAGGCACAAGCCGCCCAGTTGCGCGACGCGATCGTCTCCCAATTCGGCAAAGACAAACTCGACTGGCTCAACGAACTCGCGCCGCTGACTATCACCTGGCATGACGGTCGCAAACTCAAACTGCTCTACCCCGACCAGGCGCGCGACGACGACGGCGACCCCAATTCACCAGAGCTACAGGTCAAAATCACCGAGTGCTTTCCAATGAAAGACCACCCGCACATTTGTGAAGGCGCGGTGCCGGTGAAGCTTTGGCTCTGCTCACCGGACGGCAAACGAATCGACTCAACCTTCAACTGGCCCGCTTTCAAAGCGAACACCTATCCGAAGCTGAAATCGACATTGCAGAAAAAGTTTCCCGGCAATAGCTGGCTTTAAACCGATTCGCACTTTTCGGATTTGAATCCGGTGCCGAAACGTGTAGCTTAGTTGACACACTGCCATGAACGCCCGCCGCCCGTTAATTGCCATCGTCCTCGCGCTCATCGCGTTGTTCACCACTTTGTCCGCCGAGGCCGCGGATGACGCGACTCTCGTTTCAGTCGCGATCACGAATGGCACCGCTGTCATGCCTCGGACGATTTTCGTCCAAAGCTGGACGTTCAAAAACACCGGCACAACGACCTGGCCTTCCGGTTCGAGCTATACGCTGAACTTGATCGGGACCGATTCGCTCGGCGCAATCCCGCTCCACACCAACACTACCAAGACTTACACCATCTCCGCTCGACTTTCTGGCTCATCGGTCGCGCCGGGTGCGCAAGGAACATTCAAGATGATGTTCATCGCGCCGGAAAAAGCCGGGCTCGTTTCCAACGTCTTTCAACTGAATAACGCGAGCGGCGTTTTCTTCGGGCCGCAAGTCGCCATCCAGATCGATGTGCAAGCGGCCGGTTCGACGAACCAATACGACCGCGCTAAAGCGATTTCCTACGCCAACAACTACGCGGCTTTAATCGCTAGTGACGGCTATTTCTGGACCAACGGCAATGTGCCGGCAAGCTGGACTTACTTTTACTATGGCGCAGGGACGCCGGTGCCGACCAACGTCATCGGCGATGACTGCGCTCATTTCGTCTCTTGTTGCATCGGCCGTGAAGCGAACCAGAGGGGCGGCGGTATTTACATTCCCAGCCGCACCTCGCCGACTTACGGCGAACCCGGCGCCGGCCGCCTCGTCAACACCGTTCTAATCGGCGGCTGCTACGCGAAGGAAGTGTCCTCCCTCGCGGAGATGGAGCCGGGCGATGTCATCGGCTGGAACTGGGGCGGCGACACGAACATCGCCAACCTCGACCACGTCACTCTCTACACCGGTAATGGCCACATCGCCTCGCATGCGGCTTCGTGTCTCAACACCTCTGCAACCACCTGGTACGCTTCGAGCGCGATTCATCACTATGTCCACATCCTCGACGCGCCAGAGGTCGGTTGCACTGTCCTGAGCAACAAGATGGTCTTCTCATGGACGACTAATTGGGCCGGTTACAATCTTTATGCTTCCTCGGCAATAGCAGGCGGCACTTGGACCAAGGTTGCAACCGCACCGACAAAGGTCGGCAACACTTACAAACTGACCAATTCCATGGCCTCGCCGAATCTCTTTTACCGGCTCTCATATCCGTAATCCTACGGCGCGAGATAGCGCTGCATTTAGGTGTATTTAGCTGTATCTATCTCTACCTACCGTTACCTACCGTTACTTACCTTTGTCGAATGCGTCCGAGGACACCCCCAACCCTACCCCCTTCAGACCCGTCCCACCGTCCCAAAGGCCGTAAACATTGGTGTTTTTTGCACTTTGACCCGTCCCATGGGACGGGTCAGAAACGTCCCATTCACCGGCAAACCCATCGGATTATCGGCCAATGGGGGCTGCCGCCTGCTAATGGTCACTAATGGTCGCAACTTTCATCGCTAAATATTGCGTTCAAGAACAACCCGAACCAGCGCACCTATAAGGATGCGACTTATGCACTTAACCTTACATTGTAACGTAGCTGCTTGTCAAGGTTGCGCGAGGCATCCGGTATTAAGGCGTTTTAACGCGGTAAAAGCGCGCGGGGGCACCGGGAGTATCAATGGCGATCGCATGCCCGGTGCTCGTGATGTTGGTCACCGTCGACCATTGCACCAGGTTAGAGCTGGATTGCACGAGGAAGTTTCCGGGATCGCTGCTAAAACCCTGTTGGAATTGCCCGAGCGTGTATGTGCGCTGATCGATTTGAATCGGTTTAGCTGCCACCCCGCCGGTTGCTACGATTTGCAGGTTACCGGTCCCGGCCGCATAGCCGCCCACGAAAATTCGGTAAGTCGTGCCTGCGACGGCGGAAAAGTTGATGCTTGCGGCTGTGCCTGTGCAGGACGGGCCGTTGTCGTCGTTGCATGCGCCCGCCACTTCGACGAGTGATCCGCACGTTCCAGTGTAAGCGGCGAGGATCGTATCGAAGTCGCTCCCGCAGGTGCTTATTGTGACAGTGTCGCTCGCGCCGGGGGTGTAGCTGTACCAAACTCCTTTCGAGGTTGAACCACATGATGGCGCAGGATCACCAGTGGCAGTGGCGGTTGCGGTGTTCATCGTATAAACCGTCCCGGCAGTCATGGCGATTGCGCCGTTGCATTGATCGTTTGTCGGCGGCGGCAGCGTTGCCACGATGTTCAAGTTACCACTCGCGCCGCTCTTCCCACCAGCCAGCACACGGTACGTTACCCCGGCAGTGGCGTTGAAAGTCAGGCTCGCCGTTGTTGCTACGCAGCCCGGTCCGTTGTCGTCGTTGCATCCGCCAGAGACCTGAGTCAGCGCACCGCACGACCCTGTATAAATCGCGAGCATCGTATCGAAACTGCTGCCGCAGGTGCTGATTGTTATGGCGCCGCTGGATGAAGTACTGAATGTGTACCACACGCCTTTGCCGATCGTCCCACACGAAGATGTCGGATCACTGGTCGACGTCGCGTTAGCGGTGTTCACGCTGTAAGGGGTCCCTGCAGTCATTGCAACTGCGCCGCTGCACAGGTCGTTGGCCGGCGGGCCGCTGGCGGAGGAGACAACAACGGTGCCGGTAAAATTGTCGAACTGATCGTAATAGGGAAACGTGCCCGCGCTGTTGAAAGTCAGTCCAAATGTGTCTTGATAATCCAACAAATACCCCGCCGTCCATAAGCCTGTTGTGCTGGTGACAGTATGGGAAAACGTGTCGTCCTGGTTCTGCCAAATAACGGAATCGCCCACAGCAATGTTTGCCGTGCTCGGCGAAAAACTACTCGGGTTAACGTTGACGAAGTACGTCGTAGCATGAAGTTGGACTGTCGCGAAAAATAGAAACGGCAGGATGATCGCGAATTTTAGCACCCGGCCCGAGGATTTTGTTTGCACCGCTGAAACTTTGACCACATGAAAACTTCGCGTCCAGTCAAATGCACGGAAAAGGTATTACAAATCTTGCGCTCACCGAACGACGGAGTGTTGGGTCCTTTATGCTACTGCTACTCCGGCGAAAAGTAATACACGTGGTTCCAGTTGTTGGTATGGCTGGCGACCATGACTTCGAGGGTTTTGCCGTTGAAGAGGCAGCCTTCGACTTCTTTGCCGTGCGGGTATCTCACGAACGCGCGCTTGCGGGTGTGGCCGGTGATTGGATTGATGTCGAATATATCGCCGTTGGGACCGACGTCGTTGGCAGCGTAGATCAGGCCTTCGCGGTAGGCTACGCCTTGCAGGTTGGGTATGGGCTGGTCCAACGGAAGGGTGCCGAGGAAAGAAAGGTTGGAGAGGTCGAATTTGTAGAGGTTGGATTCGTCGCAGAAGTTGCTGACGAAAACGACGCCGTGCGGTCCCATGTTGGTGATGATGGTGATGGCGGAAACTTCGCTGGTGAAATTGGAGACGGAGGTGACGGATTTACGATCAAGGGTGTTGGCGTCGAAGATGAAAATGCTTTGGTTGGTGACGTGGCCGCAGCCGTGATAGGCCTCGACGGCGACGTAGACTTTGCCGTTGTAATATTCGCCAGCGCCGAGGTGATCGAAACCGGTCAAGCCATTAAGGGGCGTTTCGTTGCTGGCAACGACGTTCGTCCAGGTTTTGTCCACCTTGACGATGCTGCGGCGGAAAATGAGGTAGTGATTCGTCCCGTCCCAAGCGATGCCTTCTTCCACTTTTCGAATGCCGGTTTCGGGCGAATGGCCGAGGTATTTGAACGGGCCGGTAACGACCGTCACGTCAACATTGGTTGAACTGTTAAAGGCTAGCTGTTTCTTGGAAGGTTTTGCAGCGTTTGTGTTGGTGACGGACACCGTGATCGCGAACAGGCAGGACAACGAACACGCAACGGCTTTTCGAGATGAGGTAGCGTTGCAAATCGCTGAAACAAGACTCTTGATCATGGGTATTGAATATGGGTTTCAGCAGCAAGCGGCAACCATGGAATTTTGCGCAGCCGAATTTCCGCAAAAAAAGTCCGGCGATGAAACAACATCGCCGGATTGCTGAAATTCGAGTATTCAGTTTAAGTCAGCTCTGACAGGCGGCGTGATTGGTCAACCAAAGCCAATCAGGATCCGGGTTATTTTTTGGAGGTGCGCCTGTTGTGCCAGTCTTATATGGGACATTAGGCAAAGTTGGGCCGATCCATTTATGCGCCTCACCGTGTCCGTCGCCGAAGGTAAAGCAATTGACACCCCCATGGTACGCAGCCGGAGCATCGGGGAAGTAACCGGGTGTCAGCAACCCCATTTGCAAATAACCATCATTCATTGTGTACATGGTTTCATCACAGAAAATGAAAGCATTGACGGGAGTCGGGCAGATCAAGTCACTCGTCTTGGCATATGTTCGCCAGCCGGGATTGAAATTGACCAACTGTCCACGAACGTCGTCGCCCATCTGGCTATTCATCGAAACACTTCGAATGCGAATTCCATTTTTCGACGGGAGATTATCCCCGGGGCATCGATACACATTGACGTTGTTGGCAACATACGCACCGAGCAGATTGGTACGATACCAATCGGCCCGAATATTCCACGCTGCAAATTGCCAATCTTCGGTGCCACCGCCGCACCAGGTATTGGCGCTTGGACCCGCTGGGGCATTCGGCACGAGGTATTCCTTATAATCACCCGAGTACATCGCGGAAGCCACTTGTAGTTGTCGCTTGTTGCTGAGGCAGTTCGCGGTTAGTGCGCGGAGCTTTGCTCGGCTGAGTGCGGGTAACAGCATCGAAGCGAGGATTGCGATAATGGCGATGACGAC
>JAQGOW010000106.1 GCA_028293405.1 Verrucomicrobiales bacterium | reverse complement strand
AGACCAGTTTCTTCAGGACTCGACGAACAAACGCACCGACGAATACGGTGGGCCGATTGAAAATCGGGCGCGGTTTTTGTTGGAAGTGACCGATGCTGCGATTTCCGTTTGGGGGTCGGATCGGGTTGGAGTTCATCTTGCGCCGCGTGGTGATGCGCATGATATGGGTGATTCCAATCCGTTGGCGACGTTCGGTTATGTTGCGAAGGAGCTTGGAGCGCGAAAGATTGCGTTCATTTGCGCTCGCGAAGCGTTGGGACCGAATCGAATTGGGCCGGAGCTCAAAAAACTTTTTGGCGGCTCTTACATTGCTAATGAACGGTTCGACTTCGACACGGGCAATCAGGTGCTCGCGGCGGGCGAGGCCGATGCGGTTGCATTCGGTGTTTCGTTTATTGCCAATCCTGATTTGCCGGAGCGTTTCAGAATCGGCGCGGCGTTGAACGCGCCGAATAAGGACACGTTCTATTCACGCGGGTCGAACGGTTATACGGATTATCCGTTTATGTCCCGGTCGAGTGCTTCAGCACAAAAGGTTTAAACAGGCCGTAACCGACGGTTGAGTAATTCTTGCCGGCTGGTTGCGAGTCAGGCGCTTTGTGGAATGAACTTGGCCACGCGGCACCGAGCGGGGGATTGCCGTGGTGCGGTCCGAGTGTGTTTTTCAATGTGCCGACAACCGTCACTTCCACGGTGTTCTTGCCGCGCTTGAGGCGCTTGGTGATATCGCATTCCCACGGTGCGCTGGAGATGTAACCGGCGGCTCTTCCATTCACCGAAATTCTGGCGACCGCGCCGTTCCAATTTGGGACCGAGACGGTGAATGTGCCGGTTTTGTTTTCGATCTGGAATTGCTCGCGATAGGAAACCCCGGCGCTGTAGAAAGGTTGGCCTTGTTCGTTCCAATTGCCGAGTTCGAGCGGTTTGTCGGCGATGACTTCAAAACCTTTCGTCGAATTCTCGAGTGCGAAATCGCCAAGGAGATAGGCGGGTTCGAGTTCGTGATAAATGGTGAACGGCGCGGCGATGATGGTGACGATGTTGTCGCCTGCGTGTGCGGCGGTTGCGATGTTGAAACGAGTGAAGGCGCGGTCGAGCCACCAATTATTTTTGTCGACAGTGAACTGTTGGCCGTTGGACAAGACGGTGTAGATGTCGGCGCGCTCGATGACGATCGCAAGATTCCGCAGCACCGTATCTTTAATGGTGAAGTGATAGGTTGCTTCGAAGCCACTTTTGGCGGGGAACTTCTTCGTGATGAGTTCGTCTTTGAATTGCACGGCGCTGTCCCATGGGTTGCGGTCCATGCCGTTTTGGCGAAAGGCGAATTGGTTCGCCTGATAGCAATAGATATTAGTGCGCGATTGCCCGGCGGCGGTGATGTCGGCGTAGTCGAGCGTGAGGACGTTCGGTTCAGTGCGTGTGATTTCCGGGGCGCTGAGCGGTTCGACAATCGTCGTGGTGAGTGTTGGGTTTGCGACGTCGGCGTGTCGTTTTGAAGATAGGAAAAGCAACAAGCTGCCGGACGGCGGCAGATCGAATTGTGAGGTGATCTTTCCGTCGCTCGACGTGAACGGGTAGCTCGAAATTCTGCCGGTGTTCAAATCCCATTGCTCGACACTTTTTTGCGCTGAAATGAATGAGGCGGTGCTGTTGGTTTTGATGCTGGTGTTCACCAGGAACAACAATTCGCCGTCGGCGAGGTGGCGGCGTTGATGGAAGAGGATGCCTCCGGCGTTAGTGCCGCGCTCGATCGTGAATTGGTCCGATGTGCCGAGGGTTGTGGGGAGGTCGGATGCTTCGATGTTCTTCCAGTTGGCAGAGCGCGTGAGCGACTGGGCTTTGTCTGATTCCTTGCCGTCGATGCGCGTTGCGGGTTTTCCACAGCAGATGATCTTGCCGCCGTTCGCGGCGTAATCCTGGAGCAGTGACGCGGTGGATTTGGAAATGTTTTCGGTCCAAGGCGGCAGGACAACGGTCGTATATTTGCGTTGGCCGACGACGAGTTGCGCGCAATCGACCGAGCCGTGGTCGTGCAGGATTTGTTCGCTGCCGATGTCGTATTCGACTTGGGCGGCTTCCAACGAGTTGACCAACTTTTGAAAGGAGTTGCCGACTTCGGCGAGTTCGGGTTCGCCAGGGTTATACATCCATCCGGTGGTCGTTGGTTCGATGACGAGAATGGAGTTGATCTGCTGGCCTTGCGAGACGGCGGCGGAAACGCGTGCGAGATATTTTGCGGAGACGTGATAGGCGTCCCACCACGGCTCTTGATAGCCGAAGGATTGCGGGTGATCTCGTTTGCGCGCGCCGCGCAGGGTCACGTAGGAGAGATGTTGGTCGATGGTGTTCACGCCGAGGACGCTTAGAAAATCGCCGATGCGTTTCATGTCTTCAAAACGCAGGTCCCACCCGCCAGCGCCGTAGGCTTCGCAGAGAGTGCGTTTGAGGCCGAGTTGGTTCGCGACACTGGCCAGTTCGCGCACGGCGCGGGCGTTGCCGAATTGCGCGTGGACGTTGTCGCTATATTGATTCATGAGCATGTCGATGGCCGGACGTTGATGCCACGAATACATTGTCATGTTGTCGGGAACTCCGACGGCGTGCGGCCATTCGTGTTCCCAATAGTGGCCGGTCCATTCGAGATGATTGGATTCGCAGCAATCGTGGTAAGGCTTGGCCCAGCGTTCGACGAATAGCTCGTTGAGGAGTTGTAAATAATTTTCGCGGACGCGTCGCCAATCGCCGACGCGAGCTTGCAAGCTGGCGAGATTCGCGAGCAGGTCGTAGCCCCAGCGTTTCTGGAATTGCTGCGGGAGGTCATCGGTCCAGGGCAGCGCGTGGGTTGGGTTGATGTTCGGTTCGTCGGTGAAAATTCCCGGGACGCGTTTGCCGAATTGATCGCCGATTTCGCGGCGGTACGAACCTATTGTGACTTCGAGAAATTTCGCTGTGACGCCGGGATGTAGGAGGTCCACGTAACAACGGTTGCCGGTCCAGGGTGCGTCGGCGGCACGGATTTGTTTTGCAAAATCGTAGTGAGCGGCAGGGAGGACTTCACCGGAACGGACGCGCGCGGAGACGTCTTCGATTTTGTCGCCGCTCGTTTTCCAGATCGACAGAATTTCCGGCAGCCACGCGGGAATTTTTTCCGTGGAGGCGAAGGCGAGACCGCGACCACGTGATTCGGGCATTTCTTCGGGAACGAAACCGCCAGCGAAACCTGATGGATAGGAATTTTCGTCGTAAATCCAAACGTTCATGTCGAGACGCTTGGCTTCTTTGAGGGCGAGTTTCCACAAGCGGAACCACTCGGGCGAAAGGTATGGCGTCATCAGGCCGGGGCGCGGATGGACGAACACTTGTTTCACATCCTGGGCGGCGAGAGCCCGCATCGTGCCGATGATCTGTTCGTCGGTGAGCATGTCGTTCCAGACCCACAACGGGCCAGTGCTGTATTGGCGCGGTGGGTCGGCGAATACTTTTTTGGCCTGCGCGGAATCGGTCGCGCGGGAGACGTGACATAACGTCAGCAACGCGAGGACGAGAGCAAGTTTGTGTTTCATGAGATGGATTGATTGTTAACCGGCGCGTGGGGTTGTGCTTTGACGGGTGTCAAAGGGGGCGATATGGCCGGTTGAGTCGGTTAAAAGGCAGCGGCGGAAGGTTAAGCTGTTGAATTGAAATGGACTGCGCTGATTTGCACGCAAATTATGCGGTAAAATCGCGCTTTTTATCTTTTGCACCGTGCTGTCAAACAATGGGTTGCGTTTGAAATGGGCTGTTTTGAGAAGGGTGGGTTCACTGCCTCGAAAGTCGATAAAAGATGATAAAAGATGAGAAATGACGATAAAAGATGAGAAAAGGTGAGAACCCCAGTTGGATCGGGGGGTGAAAATCGATGCGGGTGTGGTGGTTGGATGGTTCATAGGTTTTACGGCGATTACAGATCACAGATTACAAATTTCAAAGTTATGGCCGGCGCGCGTTCGGCGTCGGCGTTGCTGCACAACGGGTGCAACGGGTCTATTTTGTCAGAAGTTGCTAATCTGTCTAAAACTGTAGAGACACCAGAGAGAGGAGAGACAGGAAGGAAAGAAATGCGCCTTTTTTTGCGAAAATGTTTGACGAGCCGAAGACGTTTTGATCCTCGGCCTGCGTTGATTTTGCTGTGGGCTCGGGAGATTACCGCAACGTAACGGGGCCGAGCAGGCCGGAGGACAGTAGTGGAGAATCTTTGGTGTAATACTTCCAGGTGGTGAAGGCTTGGCGACGAGGTTCGGGACGGGGTTGGCTTTTGAGCAACCACTCGGGCCATTGTGGAAGGCGGCCGGTGAGCCAAGAGCCGTCGGGGGTGCAGTCATCCGGGAATTGTTCGTCGCCGATGAGGCGGTTGGGCCAGAGGTTGGTGACTTTGATCTTGAGGTGGTTGCGGCCGGGTTTTAGGGCGTCGGAGATTTTGACGGTGAAGGGGGGTTTCCAGAGCGCCGACC
>JAQGOW010000096.1 GCA_028293405.1 Verrucomicrobiales bacterium | reverse complement strand
GTTTGATTGGGGAGAACCGGCGTGGAGGTGACAACGTCGACGGACGGGTTAGTGGTGTCGGTGGTTTGCATGGAGATTTTCGTTGAAGGTGTATTTTGGTGTATCTAGGGGTATCTGGAGCTTCCCGCGACCGGATTGGATTGGTCGAATTTCATTCAACGGGTTGCCTGATATATTTTTCACTTTTTCTGGATACAATGTAGCAGCGTCACTTGGACAAAGGCTGTCCAAGTGAAAAACTCTTTTAACGGGGTGGGCCGCTACTGATGCCCCTGCGGTGAAGGAGCTTACGGAAGGATGACGGCTTTTCCCTGCACGCGGCGGTCGCGTAAATCGGCGAAAGCCTGGACGGTTTGATCGAGGGGGTAGGTCTGGTGGATGGCGGCTTTGATGACGCCTTTTGCGGCCAAGTCCAAAGTCGCCTTGATGTCGGCGCGGTTGCGGCCGTAGCTGCCGACGAGTTTTTGTTCCTTCACGAAGAAGGACCAGAGTTTGAGGCAGACTTCCCGACCGGCAGTCGCGCCGCACGTGACAATTGTGCCACCTCGGGCGAGGCAGTTGAAACATCCAAGCAAGACGTCGCCGCCCACGTGTTCGACTACGACATCGACACCGCGTTTGCTGGTGATTTTGCGAACTTCAGCGGGCCAATCGGTTGCGGTGATATCAATGGCGTAATCGGCGCCGAGTTGTTTTGAAAACTCGCGTTTCGCTTCTGTCGAACCGGTAGCGATGACGTATGCGCCCAGGTGTTTTGCGATCTGAATGGCCGCGGAACCGACGCCGCTCGCGCCGGCAATAACCAAGACCCAATCGCCGACGCAAACTTGCGTGCGTTTGGTGAGCATGTGCATCGCGGTGCTGCCGGCAAGGGTCAGGCCGGCGGAGGTTTTGAAATCGACGGCGTCCGGCAAATGCACCAGCGCGGCGGTTGGCACGAGAACTTGCTCGGCGAAGCCGCCGTCGAGTTGCACGCCGAGGAGTTTGCCGTTCAAGCAAATCGATTCTTCACCTTGCAAACAGAATTCGCATTTGCCGCAAAAGATATTCGATTGCACGGCGACACGTTCGCCGACGTGCCAGTTACGGACGTTTTCGCCCATCTTTAGAATCTCGCCCGACATTTCGCCGCCCAACGTGCGGGGCAGGGTGATCGGCACCGGCAGTTCGCCTTGTTCGGTCCAGAGGTCCAACCGATTCAAACCACACGCGCGCACGCGAACGACCACGTCGTCAGGACCGGGTGTTGGGTTCGGCACCTCGCGGACTTCCATCACGCCGGGTGCGCCGTGTTTGATTAGTTGAGCTGCTTTCATTTAGCACGCTGCGGACGTGACCGTCCGCGCTCCTCCGCTCCCTTATTTACCGTAACCTTTTTCTGCTTTGCCGCTCTTGTCCAACTTGTCGATGGACCAGAGCAAGCCGCGCGAAATCAAGCCGAGGTAATTCGGGTCTTCGACAGTCTTCATGTCGTGCCCGAGAGTGGTCGCAAAGACGCGGCCTTTGCCGTAGGTGTGCGTCCAGCAAACAATATGCTCGCGACCATCGCGCGGACTGCGTGCGCGCAACAACGCTTGCGAGGTTTTTGGAAACTCGATGGTTTGATACAACTCGTCACCGGGCGTCTGCCAGTTGTCGGGGAAGCCGGACAAAATTGGACTACGCTTGTCGACCTTCACGGTCGTGAACGGGCCATATTTATCATGCACCTTCGAGCGCATGCCGACGCCGTTTTCCCATTCTTTGATGTTCGGGTCGCGGCGGAAGGCGTGCACGGCGCAATGGATCATGACGGCTGGTTTGCCACTGTGGATGGCGTTGAGCGCGCTATCGATCAAGGCTGGTTCGACTTCATCGAAACAGACGTCGAATACCAACACGGCGTAAGGCTTGGCGAAATTCGTGTTGCGCAATGTTTCCATGTCCCAAATGGTGTCGAACTGCACATTGACGCGTTCGCCGAAGCTGTTGGTCAAGTAGGGCGCGAGTTTTTTGTAGTCGTGATAACCGCCGCCGGTGAGGAAGAGCGCGCGGATGGGGTGTGCGGCGAGACTCGTGAGGCCGAAGCAAACCATCATCAAATAGAGCAGGGGACGCAAAGATTTCATATGCAAGCAATACAAAGTGACAAGTAATCAGTAAACAGTATTCACACTTGCGTTGGGGTCAGGTTTTTCGGCGAATGGAAACTGAACGCTAAACTTTGAACACTGCCGCCAATGGCAGCGTGACATCACTGACGTTTTCGGCGTAACGTGGCTGCTCGCATATGAAACTAACTGGATTTTTTCGAGGCATTGTTTTTGGCGCGGGTTTGTGGATGATGACGGGCATCATGAGTTTCGCGGCTGATCCCAAAGCAGAAAAAGCTGATGCTCCTGACGGCGCTGATATTTTGATCTTCAACGCCGACGTTCGGACGATGGCTAAGAATTTGCCACGCGCCACGGCGGTTGCGATCGAAGGCGGCAAAATTATTTCAGTCGGCGATCTCGGAAAAGTCCAGCGCCGGGCCGGTCCCAAGACCAAGCGCATTGACGCCAAAGGCAAACTGGTGTTGCCGGGGTTCAACGATTCGCACGTGCATTTTCTCGACGGCGGGTTTGGAATTTCGAACATCAAACTGCGCGACGCGGCGACGCCTGAAGAATTTGCGCGGCGTATCGGTGAATACGCCAAGACACTCGCGCCCGGAAAATGGATTACCGGCGGTGAATGGGACCACCAAAAATGGCCCGGCACACCGTTGCCGACGAAACAGATGATCGATGCTGTGACGCCAAACAATCCGGTGTTCGTCAGCCGCACCGATGGTCACATGGGTCTTGGCAATAGTCTCGCGCTCAAGCTCGCCGGCATTACTAAAGACACGACCAACGTCCATGGCGGTTTCGTCGTGCGCGATGAAAAAGGCGAGCCGACTGGTATTTTGAAAGATGCGAGCATGGATCCGATTTGGAAAGCCATGCCACAACCGGATTTTGCCGATCGCCTCGCGGCTGCTAAAGCTGCTACTGAATATGCGGTGAAACTTGGCGTCACGAGCGTGCAAGATATGTCGGCCAATGACGACATTGGGCTTTACCAGGCGCTAGCGGATCGTGGCGAACTCAAGACGCGCATCTATGGGATGAATCCGATTCGCAATTGGGAAGCGCTCGCCAAAAAGAATATCCGCGCCAATTTCGGCACGCCGATGGTTCGTATGGGCGGCCTCAAAGGTTTTGCGGACGGCAGCCTCGGTTCCTCGACCGCCTACATGTTCGAGCCGTTTAGCGACGACCCGAAGAACACGGGATTGCTCGGCGACCAGATGTTTCCTGAAGGCATCATGCTTCAACGCGCGATTGGCGCTGATTCCGCTGGTTTGCAAATCATGATTCACGCTATCGGCGACCGCGCGAATTGCGAAATCCTCGATATCTATAAAAAGGTCGTTGAGAAAAACGGGACGCATGATCGCCGGTTCCGCATTGAGCACGCGCAACATTTGCGCCCGAGCGACATCAAACGTTTTGGGACACAACACGTCGTTGCTTCCATGCAACCGTATCACGCCATCGACGACGGACGTTGGTGCGATGGCCGTATCGGCACGGAACGCAGTAAGGGCACTTATGCGTTTCGTTCGTTGCTCGATTCCGAGGCTATTCTCGCGTTCGGCACGGATTGGACGGTGGCACCGCTTGACCCGATGCTGACGATTTACGCGGCGGTGACGCGTCGGACGCTGGATGACAAACACCCGAATGGTTGGGTGCCGGAACAGAAGATTTCAGTGGAAGAAGCGGTGCGGGCTTACACGCTCGGGTCTGCTTTTGCGGAGTTTCAAGATACGGTCAAAGGCACTGTCTCATTTGGCAAATACGCTGACCTGGTGATGCTCGACAAAAATATTTTTGAGATTGATCCGAATGATATTCCAACTGCGAAAGTTGTGATGACCATCCTGGATGGCAAGATTGTATATCAGCAGTAGACAACCCCCCGTAGGGGTGAACGGGGTGAAGGCATGACTCGATCAGCGACCGAATGCGCGGGCGATGAAGAAGATAACGACCGCCCCGATTAAGCCGCCTCCAAAAAGCAGATACATTATCGAGTAGCCGACCGCACCGAACATCGGAATTAGTGCCAGAGTGACCATATAATCTCCTGTTTCCGGGAAGCTCATGCTTCCCTGTAGCATGGTAACCGTGACGGTTGGTTTCGCTAGTGGGAACGGGCCTGAAACGGTGGCTAGTGGAACTTCCTGCGACGGCGACGGTGAAGCGGCATGAATGCCGCGCTCCTGCCGCACGCCCAACAGCCTTTCTAAAGGTCCTCATTCAGTTTCCTTTTACCAGTGCAAAAGTCCCTGTACAGAACCTTGACACTGTCCGGCCAGACCCCTAGATTCTGCGCTCCCTGACGAGGGATAGGGAAAGTGTAGGCTGGCGTGACGAGGTCGTTGCTCCACATCTGCCGCTTTCACTTTCACTCTGACGTTCACTTTTGAAACATGAATAAAGGTAAAATCGTTCAAGTCATCGGCCCGGTGGTCGACGTTGAGTTTCCCAGCGATCTTCCAGCCATTTATAATGCGCTGACGGTCGAATACACAGTTTTGGACCAACCGACCAAGCTCGTGCTCGAAGTGCAACAGCACCTCGGTGACAACTGGGTTCGCACGGTCGCTATGTCCACCACGGAAGGTCTCAAGCGCGGGCTTGATGTCTTCGATTCCGGTAGCCCCATTTCAATGCCCGTCGGCGAAGGCGTGATGGGCCGCGTCTTCAACGTCACCGGTGATCCGGTCGACGAACAAGGGCCGGTTAAGTTCGATAAGCGTTTACCTATTCACCGTTTGGCTCCGCCGTTGGTTGATCAATCGACCTCGCCGCAGTTGCTCACGACTGGTATCAAAGTCATCGACTTGATTTGCCCCTTCTTGAAGGGTGGTAAAGTCGGCGCGTTCGGTGGTGCGGGTGTCGGCAAGACGGTCGTCATCATGTAACTCATCAACAACATCGCCAAGCTGCACGGCGGTGTGTCGGTGTTCGCGGGTGTCGGTGAACGTACGCGCGAAGGTAACGATCTTTACAACGAAATGATCGAAGCCAAGGTCTTGAAAGTCGAAGAAGACGAAAAAGGCCATCCGAAAAAGGGCGCGAATGGTTTGCCGATTTTGAAGGAAGGTTCGAAGATCGCGCTGGTTTACGGACAGATGAACGAACCACCGGGAGCTCGTCTCCGCGTGGCGTTGTCCGGTTTGGCGATCACGGAATATTTCCGTGACGAAAAGAACCAGGACGTGCTCCTGTTCGTGGATAATATTTTCCGTTTCTCGCAAGCGGGTTCTGAAGTGTCGGCGCTCCTTGGCCGTACGCCCAGCGCCGTCGGTTATCAACCGACTTTGGCTGCGGAAATGGGTGACTTGCAGGAACGCATCACTTCGACCAAGAAAGGTTCGATCACTTCCTTCCAGGCTGTTTACGTGCCTGCGGACGACTTGACTGACCCGGCGCCTGCGACGACGTTCGCGCACTTGGACGCGACCATTGTTTTGGAACGTTCGATTGCTGAGTTGGGAATTTTCCCGGCTGTCGATCCGCTCGCTTCCAACAGCCGCGCTTTGACGCCTGAAATCGTCGGCCAGGAACACTACGACGTCGC
>JAQGOW010000257.1 GCA_028293405.1 Verrucomicrobiales bacterium | reverse complement strand
TGCTCCACCTGCGCGTCATTCAAACCCCATTCCACAATCACACCGGCCACATCCCAGTGAACCGCTTGTTGCCCGATGAGCGTGTGATCACAATCGTGTCCGACGGAATCGGTTTTGAGAACCTTCGCCTCACTCGTTCGCACCCACTCGTGCGGAGCCATGCGCCCATCACCGTAGCACGGCACATGCAATGCCGGTCGAAACCGTCGGACGAACCGGTCAAGACTCGGCGGCCAACCAGCGCCTAATGCCTCGCGCAAATTGAACGCGGTCATATCCGCAATCCGTCGCGTCGATTCCGAAGCCTTTTTTCGCGCCAACGGTTCCTGCACGCTGTCGGCGATATAACGCGCCAACGTTTGCAACATTTCGTCGGCACGATCACTCGTCAGCCGCTCGCCTTCGATCCACGGCATCGCCACAAAACCGTTGCACATCCGAAGTGGAGCAGGGGAGTTCGTGTGTTTCGCGCGTTTGCGCATGCTCGCTAATTCGCTATCGGCGCGACCGGGAGCCAACCCAAGAAACTTCCACAACAAAGAGCCTGACTCTGCTCGATACAAAAACTTCATCCGCTCAAACTGCGACGCCACCGCTGGCCATTGCGCTTCGTGGCGAAAGGCAAACCATCGCCACAACCCACCGCTGCAATCCTCCAAAACTGGAGCACGCACGTCGCGGTCTGCGGTTATTGGCAATAATTCGCTGCTCGCTTCGATCAACTGCTCGCGCAATGTTGATTGACTCCACTTTGTGTCGGCCAATCGAGTCGTGACACTCTCAACGCGTTCCCACCACGACCGTACCTTCTCTGACGCTGCATTTCCCGGTCCATTTTCATGAGCGGGAAAGAACACGATTTGATTCGCAGCGAATCCTTTTCGTTCCAATGCCTGCGCCACACCAGCCATCGATGACCCCGAAATTCCGGGGCCTTCATCCACAACAAGAGCCCACTGTGCTCGCGGCGCATCCGGCAGTTCCACCGTGCGCTCAAACGGATGTCCGCTCGCCCGCACTGCCACACGCGTGCAGTCCCATCCCTTTAGGCGCAAAGTAGCGTTGATCACCGCAGACAAAGTCGTCCCGATACTTCTCAGCCCAATGACAACTGCCGATTTGTCTCTTTGTTGTTCCGCCCAACGCACCGTCGATGTGCAATATTGTTCGGGATACAACGCATAAAAGGCGAACCCCTCCGGAGTTTTGACCTTTAAACACGCCGATTGCTTTGAGGTCGGCGAAGGTTTTGGACGAACGTCAGGCGCTATTCCAAAATACAACGCACAAAAGATCTTCGCGGCCCAATCCGTTGTTTCCACTGCTTGCTGTACCAATTCCGTCCCGACTTGCTCCTCTGCATCGGCAACTGCCTGTTCGACTTGTCCGGCCTCAATCAAAAGAGCTCGAACACTTTCCAAGTTGTGAAAATCGGTAGAACGGATTTGTCGGTCAAGCCGACCCAGTAAGTCTGAAAGTGAAACTTCCTCCTCCGCATCCCCGTAGACTTTCATCGCATGGAATTTACCATGAAAGCTGTGGTTCAACAGGCGCTTACTGCGTCACCTGGTAGAATCTCGTCGTCGTTCCCGCGACTTCGCTGTAAGTGGCGGTGCCAGATTTCGGAGTGACGACGGCGACAGTCACCCACGTATCGTCGAGATTCTGTTTGCGCTGCACCTTGTACGTCCGGCCGGGAACTGCGTTCCACGAAAAGCTCATACTCCCTGTGCTTGCCGCGCTCAGTTGTAACGTGGTCGGGTAAACCGTAAACAGCGTGTTCAACAAATCCGCGAGACGATGTCCGGCCAGCGCGAGCCTGCTTTCTGCCGTGTGCTGCGCTGCGTTCGTATAACTGCTCGTGGGTGCGTCGCCTTGATTGATGCCGACATAAGCTACGGTCTGCGCGAGATTGTAGCCTTCCATTGCCCAAGTCATCGGGTCCGGAAATGCGCCTGCATTCGACACGTAAGGATAATCAGCTTCAATTACCGCCACCTTATTGCTCAAGGTCGTTTTACCGGACGTGCTGAGAGGCCGAGGAACCGATGCTGAAACATACCCGCCACCTTGATCCCAAAGCGCGTGTAACTCACCGCCATACCCTGTGATAATAAAGCCGTTGCCTCCGGCGTCGCCGCTGGTCGCGCTGGCAAAAACTGCCGTTGAGGCGTGGAGCGGTTGATGGATATCTCCGACGAAGTGCAGCAAATAGCGCAAATAAACGGCCTGATTGCTCTGCGTCGTCGAAGGGTTCCCGAGCGCTTGCACGCATTGATTAATCGCTCTCACCACATCAAATGAATCGGCTGAGACCCCATTCGTCGGGGTGCCGTCGAGGCTGAACGGGATATCGATATAATGCCAGACTCCCGTTCCCAGATTTGCTTTGAAATCATCGGCCCAACACGCTGCGGTGATGAAATTCGATGTTCCGGTATTCGTATAGGTCAGGGGTACCGCGATCAATGCATCACAGTTGGAGCGGACGGAAGCAGTGAGATGATTGTAAGCGATTTGGGCGACGACCATGTGCCCCTCTGCGTTCCAGGCACGAGAGCAGGGGACGAGCGATAGAATCGCTAAAACGAAGGCACAAAATTTCTTCATTATTCAACCGGAGACCCTGGACGTGGTCCGTTCTTCTGTATAACAGCTATAGGCGCGCCAATCAATTGAAAGCTCGAACACCGAGCTTCAACCTTGCGAGACCGCGCGAAGGCTTGCATAACCGCGCAAGACCGCGCGCTGACCTAACAAAGCCTTGCGCTAACCTTGCGGGATGATGAGCTTAAGGTTGTCCAAACTTCACCTATACCAGTTTTTTTCCCCCAGTTGCAAGGTTCGGGCTGCTCGCGGAACCTCGGCTTTATTAAACTGTTTGACCGTTCAGTTTCGTTTTCAAAGATCATATTTCGGGTTTTGACCGAATAGCTGCCTATTTAGCAATGGTTAGTCCATTGTAGTGAAGTCACGACAGTTGTCAAGCGCGTAGGATTTTTTAATCACCGCTGTGAGTCTAGTGTTTGTGTCGAAATAACTCGCACGGAGGGGTTCGGTTTCTGTAAACGATTAAGTATGCACTGCCTGTTGAAAACGACTCGAACGATCCTTTGGGCTCTGGCTCTCATTTCGCCGCTGCTCGCGACTGGTGCAGAGCAGGCCGCGCCGCGACCGAATATCCTTTATTGCCTCGCGGATGATTGGTCTTACCCGCATGCGGGCGTTTATGGGGACAAGGTCATTCATACACCTAATTTCGATCGCGTTGCCCGTGAAGGTGCGCTGTTCAGCCATGCTTTTTCGGCGGCACCGAGTTGCACGCCGTCTCGGGCGGCCATGCTGACGGGTCGGCCGATTCATCAGCTTCGCGAAGGCTCTAATCTCTACGGTTTTTTGCCTAAAGAGTTTGCTGTCTATCCTAATATTTTGGAACGCGACGGTTACGTTGTAGGCTTTACCGGGAAAGGTTGGGCTCCCGGCAACTTCCAAGCGGGCGACCGCACTCGCAATCCGGCGGGACCGAACTTTAAGAGTTTTGAAGGGTTCCTGAAAACGGTTCCGAAGGATAAACCATTTTGCTTCTGGTTCGGCAGTCACTATCCGCATCGACCTTATAAAAAAGGGCAGGGCCTTGCGGCTGGGATGAAACTCGAAGACGTAAAAGTTCCGCCGTTTTGGCCGGACACGAAGGAGACGCGTAGCGATATTCTGGATTACTACGAAGCGGCGCAGCAGTTCGATCGGCAATTGGGCGAATGCTTGAAGCTCCTCGAAGAACACGGGTTCGCGACTAACACGGTCGTCGTGGTCAGCGGTGATAATGGCTGGCCGTTTCCGCGCGGGAAAGCAAACCTCCACGATGCCGGCACGCGCCAACCGTTGGCTGTCCGTTGGCCGGGCATTGTTAAACCCGGAACCACCATCGATGCCTTCGTAAATCTTTACGACATTGCACCGACGTTTGTTGACATCGCCGGCATTCACCCGTTCGCCTACATGACTGGACAAAGTTGGGTGCCATTACTGAAAGGGCAAACGCAACCCGGCCGCAACACCGTGTTCCTCGAACGCGAGCGGCACGCCAACGCTCGCAAAGGTGACCTCAGCTATCCCGCGCGCGCGGTGCGAAATGATGATTATCTATATATCCATAATTTGCGTCCCGACCGCTGGCCGGCAGGCGATCCGGAGAGATACGTTTCGGTTGGACCATTCGGGGATTGCGACGATGGCCCGACGAAACATGAAATCATTGACACAAAAAAACAGCCGTTCTTTCAATGGGATTTTGCAAAACGTCCCGCTGACGAACTCTACGATTTACACAAAGATCCTAATCAATTGACGAACGTCGCCGACCGCGCCGAATACGCCGCGGCTAAGAAAGAAATGCGGGAGAAGTTGGACAGTTGGTTGATGCGTACGGGAGACCCGCGTATGAGCCACGACGACGATCATTTGGACAAGTACGAATACTTCGGCCCGGTGACGTATAAATAGAGGGGCTATTCGCCTTTGGCGAGGTCGGGCAGAAACCACGAGACGACGGCGGCGAGCGCGAACAATCCGCCGATGGCGAGAAGGGTGACGCGAAAGTCACCGACCTGCGCGTAGAGGCCGAACACGACTGTGCCCACGGCTGCGGCAATGCGGCCGATGTTGTAACAAAATCCCGCACCAGTCGTGCGCAGCAGAGTTGGGAACAGCGGTGGCATGTACATGGTGAACAATCCAAACATGCCCGAGCAGAATCCGATAATTGGCAGATAAATCTGTAGTTCGTCGGGCCCGCGCGGAATTCGGAACGCTTGCCAAAACGCGAACACGAACGCGATGCACGACAGAAATATGGTTCGTCGATAACCGATAAGTGTCGCCACCCATGAGGAGAAGTAGTTACCAAAGATAGAGACGCCGACGACGAGAAAGAAAATTTTCGTAATAAGCTGCTGCTTTTCCGCAGCGCTCCAAGTCGCGAGTTGCGGAAGATTTCGCAGGTGTTGTGGATGCCAAAACATGAACGCCCACCAACCGGTCAAGGTGAGCGAACAGACGATGACGGTGAGAATGGTGGTTTTGAGAATTTCGCCTTTGAACAGGTCGCGGAGCTGCGGTTTCGGAGCCGCGCTCAATTGGGCTTCGCACCATTCCTTGGGTTCGGGAACGTTGCGGCGGATCCAGAAGACGATGATTGCGGGCAACACGCCGACGAGGAAGACGTAACGTTCGGGTTGGCCGGCGAGTTGATAGACGACGTAGCAGGCAAAAAGAATTCCCAGGTTGACGCCGCTTTGCAGCACTGCGGCGATCCATGGCCGCCAATGTTTGGGCCACGTTTCGGAAAGCAAACTTGCGCCGACGGCCCATTCGCCGCCGATGCCGAGCGCGGCGATGAAGCGGAAGATTAATAGTTGCCACCACGTTTGCGCAAAAAACGAAATGCCGGTGAATGCGGCGTAAGTCAGAATGGTGAGACTCAGCGCGCGGCTGCGTCCGAGTTTGTCGCCGAGTCGGCCGAAGAACGCGCCGCCGAGCGCCCAGCCGATCAGGAACGCAGCTTGAATCCAGGCGCTGTAGGTCTTGACCAGTGGATCGGCGGAGCTTTGAACACTGAGC
>JAQGOW010000006.1 GCA_028293405.1 Verrucomicrobiales bacterium | reverse complement strand
TACGTCGAAACAATATTGTTCGTATCGAGCACGCGGATCGCGCCGTTGCCGGAGTCGGCAATGTAGATATTGCCGGCGGAGTCAACAGACAAGCCGAGTGGGAAGCTGAATTGCGCCGTGTTCGCCGCTCCGTTAACGTAGCCGCCGAACGCGCTGTAAACCCCAGCCAGGTTGCTGACCACGCCGCTTAATGAAACGAACCGCAGCAAGTGATTACCCGAATCTGCCACAACGAGACCGCCACGAGCAGCAACGATTCCAGCAGGTTGATAGAATCGGGCGGAAATCCCGGTGCCATTCGCTGTGCCAGATCCACCGATGTAGCCGGCGAGCAAACTGAAACCGCCAGTCGACGGGTTATACTTCATGACGCGGTTGTTCGCGCCATCGGTCAGATAGGTGATATTGTTGGCATCCGTCGTGATACTGTTCGGCTCGAACAGATTCGAAGAGATGACGGTGGTGACGCTTTGCGCGTGCAAGGACGTCGAGAGCGACAGAGCCAGTCCAAGAAGGAGGGCGGTGAGACGCGTATTCATGTTCGCTTTAGGTTGATTTTGTTGGAGCGTTCTCATGGCTGTAAGCGGATGCGGTAGAATTGGGCCGCGCCGGTATTCGGCTCGGTGACTTGTTTGACTGTGCCGTCACCTGTCACGCTGCCGAGTGTGGTCCAGGTAGTCGCGTTGATAGACGAAGCCGCTTCGATCGCGTAATTCTTAGCGGGAGCACTGAGCCATGTTAACGTCGTGCTGCCGGACCCAGACACTGCGGAAGTGAACTGCAGGCAAGACGCCGCATTGGTAGGGTTCGTGCCAGCGAGGAATTCTTTCCAGTTCGGAACTCCGTCACCGTCGGCATCCGCGTTGTCCGCGGCGAGTCCATTAGTCACGCTGCCAAAAAATGCGGTTTTCCATTCGTCAGAGGTCGACGAAGGCGAAGTGGCCGCGGTCGACATCACCCAGACGGAACCCGGGAAACTTTCCAATTGATAGAACGTATTGAGATCGGGCGCGCCATCAACATAGGAGAATTGCAGCTTATAGCGTTGACCGGGCTGCGCTCCACTTGGAACGGTGAAGCTGATTTGACCGATATAATTGCTGTTCTGCAAAGGCGAGGCAAATGCACCCAGGGACCATGCGCAAACGATATCGTTTGCGGAAAGCCCCGGCAGAATCTGACCCCCAGCCATACCAGCAGCCGGTGTGAAGGTGATTGTTCCAGGTGTCGGAGCTGCGCCTTCGGGGACAAGCGTTGCACGAAACTGCAAACCGGCCAAATTATACCCGGGCGCGACTTTCGCGTAAACGGGCATCGAGCAAACGTTACCGGGAAGTTGGTTCACAGCCACACCGGAACCAATCGCCGCCTGACGCAACCAAATGTTGCCGGGGGTTGCAATCGTTTTTGGGGTCAAACTGTGGGGCGTGACAACCTGTGAAGTCGAGGTGTGCGCCTGCAATCCATTCGCGCCCCAGTAGCGCAACCAATTGTTCGTGTCGATACCGACTGAGCGGAACAGGATCGTTTGCCAATCCAAGAAGGTGATGAAGCCGTTTCCGATCTGGCTTGGTGTTTCAGGCCACGTATCCATCGCTTGGAATGCATCGGTAAATTCATATGGTTTGCGGATACCAGCTGCCGCGTAAAGGGCGTTATTCACATCCGAACTTGAAAGGATGGAATCACCAAATTCGCCCGCATTATACCAACGACCGCTCGCCGAATCGCCGGCGAGGTATTGAACAGTTTGAATCGTTAAATTCCGTGCTGGCAAAATAGTCAACGGAACCTCCGCCTGCACGCCGTCCGATGTGCCCGAGGGGAAAAGAATATTCATCTGATACGTTTGTCCCACTGTGCAGGTCTTCGGGACGGCAATTTTCAAGAGCGCTACCACCGCTTGGTTGTTAACAGTAAATCCGGAGCTTGCTCCAGCAGCCGACACTACTAAGCCACGACCGTTGCTCCCGGTCGTATATGGAAACATGGAATAGGTAACGTTTGCACCCGGAGCGATGACGCGAACGAAGTCGTTCGATGTGATTGGAATGACTTGCAAATCGCTGATCATGTCCGGCGCACCATTGGCAGGGGTTACTTCAACGCGGAATTGAAGCGACTTCAGAACACCGTTGGATTGAAGAGTGACGACGACTGGAACAACCACTGTCGACCCGACTCCTGCGACTACGTCTCTCGTGATACCAATTTCATTATCTCCACACGAAACACCTGTAACAGTCGCACTGAAGTTTGTGCCGAGGAACGCCTTCATTTTTAGGTTCACCAGGCTGTTGGTTGCGTTGCACCACGTGAAGGTGCCGACGTTGTTTGGTGTCGCAACGTATAAACTGTTGGTGGTCGGTTCCGAACCGTCCGTGGTGTAGTAAACGTTGCCGCCACCGGTCGTGACAGTGATCGTCTGGCATTGCGGATAGTAACCACAATTAGGTGCGAACGATGGAGGAGGAACAGTTACCGTGACGACGTTAGTGCCGCCGCCAGTCGTGCCAGTGGTCAACCCGCTGCCAGTCACTTCACGCAAAATGTGGTAGTAAACTTCCGTCGTGAAAACAAAACCGTTAGTTGAAATGCAGACGCTCACAGGTTCACGAGCGGCGGCATCGGTCTGGTTCCCATCAGCCCAACCGGGGAAATACCCTAGATTCCAATTCGTTTGATCGACACCATAAAGCGTCGTGGTCGTGCCCGAGCCATCGATGACGCGAACGCGATTGTTGTAGCGATCCGCGACAACGACCTTGCCGTCAACAGTGACAGCGAGGCCATGTGGGCCATTAAATTTCACAAAGCTGGCTGCGCCATCGACGAAGCCGGTACCATTATTACCGGCCAATAAACGAATCACGGGATTCGCGGGATTCGGGCTGTTCGTCGAGCAAACGATGATCGCGTTCGTAAACGATGTGCTGTTGCCGAGGCTGACGACGATTTCGCCGCTGGGAAGAACGCCAATGCCACGCATCGTTCCGCAATTGCTCAACACCAGACGGGTTGTTCCATTTTGATAAACTTCATAAATGGAGCCGCTCGTATAACAGACATACAGGCTACTGCCGTTCGGTGCGAGCGTCATCGCGCTTGGACCGGACACGTTGCCGAGGTAATTGGACGAGACGAGATTTTTGTATAGGTTGTATTTGCGAATAACGTTATCGCTGGTCAGCACATAGAGATTGTCAGCGCTATCGACCACAACCCCGATTGGCGCACTCAAATTCGACAGGTAGGTAGCCGTTTGGCTGTTTTGTAGATTGCCTATAAATGAGATCTTGCGAATCGAATTATTCAAACGATCCGCCATAAACATGTTACCGGATGAGTCCAGGGCCGTTGCCCAAGGCGTGTTGTATTGCGCCTGGGTGTAGGTATTACCGTCGGCGTTACCGTAGTCATGACCACCGGCGGTCAATCGACCTCCGCCGAGAGTTTGCACATCCACTTCGGCGCTGGCATTCAGCGCGAAGGACAACAATGCGACCGAGAGCGCTGCCGCTGGGGCGAAGTTGCGAAAAATAGTTTTCATAATTGGCCTGGCTATGCTTTCGAAATGAACTCGCGTGTGTTGCATAGGTTCGTTTCCTTGCACGCGTTAGTTGGCTTTCGGGCTACGAACAGGCTCGTCAGGGTTATTTGGCTTGGTCCAGTCGTAGGGCTTCGCGCTATCCCATGCGCTCTCGTCCTTCTCGGGCATTGGCGCAAATCTTGTCTTCAGGAAATCTGACGGGGTTTGCTGATAATCGCTGTCATCCACAATCGTTGGCGTGACGAAGATGAGGAGGTTTTGCTTGGCGCGTTGCTTATCCGAGCTGCGGAACAGAAAGCCCAGTCCGGGAATATCTCCAAGGATCGGAACCTTCGTTGAAACGTTCGCGGTGTTGTCATTATCCAACCCACCGAGCACGAGTGTGTAACCACTGGGAACGACGGCGTCCGTCGTGATTTTGCGACGTGAGAAAACTGGGGCGGAGTTGGGGAAGCCACCTAGCACTTGCGTTTCAAGTTGCGGCTCCTTCACTGAAATTTCCGGCGCGACTGACATCATGACGTTCGTCATGCCGACGATGCGTGGGACAACATTTAGCTTGATGCCGACTTCGTTGATGATCGTGTTGCCGACCTTTTTCTCGTAATTCGGCTTGGCTGTTGCCAGAGGTGATCCGGAACCGGCCGCCTGGCTTTGCTCCTGTTCGAAAATCGGCACGTTACGAACCACTGATAGTTCGGTCGGCACGCCATCCAATGCCACGGTGCGCGGCAAGGCGAGGTTCTTGGTGTCGGAGTCTGAATTGAGGAAACTCATCACAGCGTGAACGCCGTCGGCGTTTAGAAACGCAGTGGCCGGGCTGAAACCGCGGGCTGTGTTCAAGCTGAGTCCACCGTTGCCAACCTGGGTCACAAGTGATGTGACATTAGTCAAACCGCCGGACAAACCACCGCCTCCACCCGAAAGCACATGACCGGCGTTTGGCGTCGTCGTGGATCCCGCACCGGTTCCGCTGCCCGTTGTTTGCAGCGAATTAACCGTGCCGGTCGTGATGCCGTTTCCGAACGTCACGTTCTGAGCTGAAAGTGTATCTGTCCAATTGACTCCTTTAACCGAGCGAGGATTGCGCGTCGTCTCTATGATCTTGGCTTCGATCAAGACCTGGCGGGTTGCGCGATCAAGCTTCTTAATTAACGCGATGAGCCCTTCCAGTTCCTTCTCTTGCGTCAGGACAATGATCTGGCTTGTGCGATGGTCGGGGATGATTCTGCTGGTTTTAGAAAGCGTATTCGTGACTGCGGCCGCGATATTGGTTGGGCTGGCGTAATTGAGTTGCACCACCGTGGTGACCATCGGCTCGGAGTTGGTGTCTTTGCGGGTGACACGGGAGATACCGGTGCTGACGTCCTGCACCATTCGCCAATTGTAGTTTTCAAGCAGCGCGTTCAAAGCTTGTTTCGCTGTGATGTTCTCCCATCGCACAGCGTTCACCACCGGCGGCGGCATCGGCGTGCCGTCTGGCTTGACCTGGTTAATAAGCGCGGGGTCGAATTGGATGTTGATTCCAGCCGACCGCGCCAGCGTTTGCACTGCCTGGGGCAGCGTGGTGTCGGAATTAAACTCGATGACTGCGGCAATCTCTTCAGATGGCGCGTTAGTCACCGCTTTCATGCCTTCGGCGGGAGCGGCTTTGCTTTTAGCGGCGTCCGTGCCTGCGGCGTGACAGATGCCGCAGGCGGCAAGTGCAACGGCGAGAATGAGGGACAATTTGATTTTCATAGGCTTTTCTACAGTCTCAACTGATAATTTGGTCGTTTTTTCGGCGTTCATTTCCGCGCCTCTTTGATGGCATCCAAGATCAAGTCCCGTGGTGCTGCTTCACCGTCTACATAGACAGTGACGGTTTTTGCGGTGATTTTAGTAACTTTGACCACCAGGCTTTGGTTCAAGCCCACTGAAATTTGGCTTTT
>JAQGOW010000675.1 GCA_028293405.1 Verrucomicrobiales bacterium | reverse complement strand
TCGTCGCTCACAACGTTCCGACAGCTCGCTTTGAAGTTTTCGATTCGCCCAAAACGACGTGGCCTCGTGGTTGGAACCCTCCTGTGGTTCTCAAGCCCGTCCGCCAAGGCTCCAGCGTCGGCCTGCAGATGGTCGATCGCGTCGAAGAATTTGCGACCAAACTCGCCGAAGCCTTTCGTTACGACAGCCAGGTGTTGATGGAAGAAAAAATCATCGGCCGCGAAACAACCGTCGGCGTCCTCGGTGGCGAAGCGTTGCCGGTCGCCGAAGTCCGCGTCAAACAGGGCCCGAACGACTACAAAAACAAATATACCCCTGGCGCGAGCGAACACTTTTGTCCCGCCGACTTCGATGCTGAAACCACGAAGAAAATTCAGGACGCTGCACTCGCCGCCTTCAAAGCCATCGATGGCAGGGATTACGGCCGCGTCGACGTCATGGTCACCGCGCAAGGCAGTCCAGTCGTCCTCGAAGTAAATACTTTACCTGGAATGACTGAAGTTAGTTTATTTCCCGAAATCGCTGCCGCTGCTGGCATGAATTATCCGCAAGTTTGCCAGCGCATGGTCGAGCTAGCTATGAGACGCAAAAAATAATGTTCCGCAAAAAACGACGAAATCGGCGAATGGTTGAGCGCGCGGAGCTGCTCGACGTTAAGCTGCGTACCAGTCAGACGCGCGCACACCGCACGCGGTTGCTTGGCGTCATTTTTGCCGTCCTGTTTTCGCTGACGCTCGCCGTGCTCCTCGTTTGGCGCGGCGGCTCGTGGTTGCTCGACAAACTGATCTACAAAAACGAAGCCTTCGCCATCCGCCAAGTCGAAATCCAAACCGACGGCGTCCTCTCAACCAACGTCCTTCGCTACTGGGCGAAAATCCATCCCGGCCAAAATCTTCTTGCGCTCGACATCCTCAAAGTAAAACGCGATCTCGAAATCCTTCCGCCAATCGACTCCGTCGCTGTCGAACGCGTTCTGCCGCGCACGTTGAAAATCCGCGTCACCGAACGCGAACCCGTTGCCCAAACCGTCGTCACCCAACCCGGCACCAATGGCACATTTCGCGAAGCCACCTATTTCCTCGATGCACAAGGCTACGTCGTTCAGCCCATCGACAATCGTTGGCGCGCCGTTCCTGCCGCTGGTCCTCAACACCTTCCCATCATCGTCGGTCTGACCGCCCCTGAACTCCAACCGGGCCACCAGATCGATAACGTCCAAGGTCGCGCCGGGTTGAATCTTCTCGCTGAATTCGAACATTCACCCATGGTCGGCCTCGTCGAACTCCAGCGCGTCAACATCACCAGCCCCGAAATTCTCCAGGTCACCACCAGCCAAAACGCCGAAATCACTTTCAGCGTCGATCATTTCGAAACCCAATTCCGCCGCTGGCGTTTGATTTACGACACCTACCAAAAGTGGGGCAAAGCCATCGCCTCGCTCGACCTCTCCATCGCCAACAATTTGCCGGTGCGTGCTGTTGCTGCAAACTCTGTGCAGCCGCTGCCGCCCAAAACGCTCAAGCAGCCCACCCGAGCCAAGAAAAAACATGTTTGAACCATCTAACGTCATCGTTGGCCTGGAAATCGGCACCTCGAAAATTTGCGCCGTAGTCGGCGAAATTAATTCCGCCGGCGCGCTGAACATCATCGGCATCGGCCAGGCCCGGTCCAACGGCGTTCGCAAAGGCGAAATCTGCGACCCGGTCAAAGCGGAGGAAGACATTCGCAACGCCATCGTTGAAGCCGAGCAAATGGCCAACGTCGAAATCCGCAGCGTTTTTCTCGGCGTCACCGGCAATCACATTCGCGGCTTCAACAATCACGGCGTCCATCCCGTCGTCAGCGCCGATCGCGAAATCACCGAGGAAGATGTGCAGGACGTCATGAAGAACGCAAAGGCCATCAATCTCCCGGCCGACCACAGCGTCATCCACGCCGTTCGTCAGCTGTTCCAAATCGACGGTCAAACCGGTATCACAAACCCGGTCGGCATGTTCGGCGCCCGCGTCGAAGTCGATGTTCACGTCGTCCACGGCCACGTCAATCGAATGCAAAATCCGATTCGCGCCGTAAAAAGCCTCCAGCTCGACGTCGACGAAATCGTCTTCACCGGCCTCGCGTCCTCGCTCGCACTTCTCACCAACGAACAAAAAGAACTCGGCGCACTCGTCATCGACATCGGTGCCGGCACGACCGAATACGTTGTCTATTGCGACGGCGTCATCAAACACACTGGCGTCCTCGCTGTTGGCGGCGACCACGTCAGCAACGACCTCGCGTATGGTTTGAAGCTCCCGCTCGGCCGCGCCGAGCAACTGAAAATCGAACACGGTTCCGCCGTTCTTGGCGACGCTGATCGTGGCCAAAAAATTTCCATTTCGAACGAACTCGGTTTGCCTGCGATAACAATCAATCGCGAGCACCTGCGCCGGATCATGTCCTTGCGCCTCGAGGAAATTTTCGAACTCATCGAACAAGAACTAGCCGAACTCGGCCTCCTCAATTTCATTCGTGCTGGCGTTTTCCTCAGTGGCGGGGGGGCCCGCATCCCGCACATCCAGACTCTTGCCGAAGCTGTTTTTGATTTGCCCGTTTATCGAGGCAGCAGCAATTCCATCAGCGGCCTCAAATCCGCTCTCGACCAACCAGAATTCGCCACCGCGATTGGCCTCGTGCGTTTCGGGTCCTTTCAACAAAAGCAAAAGCGCAAAGGTAAATCGTCTGGATTCCTGGACGGCGCCAAAAACGTCTTCACCGGATTTTTCAACAAATAGAGGAGACCCTATGATCGACCAATCTCCCGATATCACCGCACCCGAAACGTCAACGCCGTTCGACGCAACACCCGTTCAGCAAACGCCGATCAACCAAACACCCGTCGAACCGACGCCAGTTGTTCCCTCGTCCGGCCCGCGCGTGCTCACCGCGAAAATCTTCGGCATCGGCGGCGCCGGTTGCAACGCAGCCGACCACCTTGCACGGTCCAATTTCAACGGCACCTTTTACGCGATTAACACCGACGCCCAGGCGCTCGACAAAACCGGCCTGCAAAACAAAACCATCTTGGGCACCCGTCGCACTCGCGGCATTGGCACTGGCGGCGATCCCGAACTCGGCCGCATCGTCGCGCAAGAAGACGTAGCGAATCTGAAGTCACTCACCACACACGCCGACCTTGTCTTCATCTTGTGCGGACTCGGCGGCGGCACCGGCACCGGCGCAGCTCCAATTCTCGCCCAAGCAGCCAAAGAAAACGGCGCACTCGTCCTCGCCATTGTCACCACACCATTTGATTTCGAAGGCAACCGTCGTCAGGCTCAGGCTCAAACCGGCCTGCAAGCGCTCACCGCTGCAGCCGATGCCGTCATTTGTCTGCCGAACCAAAAACTTTTCAAAATCCTCGACGAAAACACGAGCTTCGTTGATCTGTTCAAAACCAGCAACGAAATGCTTGCCGATGCCGTTCGCGGCGTCTGGCGCTTGCTCACGGACAGCGCATTGAAGCCCGTCGATTTCGCCGACCTCTGCAGTGTCACCCGCGCCCGGCACGCCGAAAGCGCATTCGCGATCGTTCAAGGAGTTGGCGACACGAGAGTCGATCAAGTCGTTGAAAAATTATTGGCGCACCCGCTCCTCGATGCCGGCGAAGTGCTCGCCCAATCCGACGCAGTCCTCGTCAGCCTCGTCGGCGGCGCTGATCTATCGATGGGCGAAGTCAATCGCTTGATGACCCAAATCAATCGGCACTGCGAAAAAGCGAATTTAGTTTTCGGCGCCAGCATCAACGACTGTTACCAAAACAAACTCAGCCTCACCTTAATTGCCAGTCGCAGTCGCAAAGCCGATCTCAAACCCGAGCCGGCCTTGTCCAGCGACCGCGCTACATCGCCTGCACAACTCGGCCTCGATCGCTCGCAATTCCTTGATACGACGACGACCCAACCCGATCGTCGCGTCTCCCGCGTCCTTCCACCCGCGCCTGAGTTAACGGAAGATGCGCGCAACCAGATCATCGGCAAACGCGGACGCAAAAAAATGCTGTCGCGGCAGCAAAAGGAGTTGCCACTGGAAATCGTGAGCAAAGGCCGTTTCGACAAAAGTGAACCAACCGTCCGCGGCGGCGAAGACCTCGACATGCCTACCTACATCCGTCGCGGCGTCGCTCTGAATTAATCTTTGCCCTTTCATCTCGCTCGCTGCGGGAGTACACCGATTTCCTGAATGGACCGGGTGTACATCGAAACGACGATCATCAGCTACTTGGTCGCTCGACGACCCAGCGACGTCATCAAAGCAGCACGGCAAAAAGCGACCGAGGAGTGGTGGAACCAGCACCGTTTGTCTTATCTGTGCCTAACCTCCACGGAAACCGTTCGGGAGTGTTCGCTCGGAGATGAGACAGTCGCGTCGTTGCGGTTAAAAATGTTGGATTCGATTCCTGTCATCGCTGTTGATTTGTCGGCGTTGAATCTCGCGAGGACGATTATCGAACGAAAGATCCTGCCGCCACTCGCAATTTCTGACGCGATTCACGCTTCGGTTGCTGCACACCACCATTCCGATCTGCTGCTGACTTGGAATTGCCGTCATCTCGCCAATCCGCATATACTACCAAAGCTGCGTAGTTTCGTTGAACAGCGCGGA
>JAQGOW010000674.1 GCA_028293405.1 Verrucomicrobiales bacterium | reverse complement strand
TCTCACCAAATCGGGCACTGGTACACTCGCCATTTCCTCTGATAATAGTTTTGCCGGTACCACAACAATTAGCGCGGGAACGTTACAGGATCTCAGCGCAACGGGCACAGCCCTCGGCAGTGGCAATATCAACATCGGCGCGGGGAGCACGTTGCTCGGCACCGTGAACTCCACAGGCATGCTTACGAATGCTGGAACCATCGCTCCCGGAAATGGCGTCGGAACAATCATCACAGCCGACCAATATTGGACGAACGGCGCGAAGTTGAAATGTGACCTTGTCGACGCCACGGGCGCGAATGGCATTGATCAAATTGCAATCAACGGCGCGCTCAACCTGAACGCGACAACGAACAAAGCCATCACGATCGATGTGGGTTCACTCGGAGCGCCGATTGCCAACTTCAACAACGCGTCCGCTTACAACTGGCCGATCATCACCACGACCACCGGCATCATCGGATTCGACTCGAACAAAGTCGCAATTGTGACAACGAACATCGCCAGCCCGCTCGGCAACGGCGGGTTTGGTGTGCAACTCGATAACACCGGCACCACGATGCTCCTGCGCTTCATTCAAATCCCGGCAATCTCGGCGAACCCGACCAGCAAGACGATAACGCTCAACGGCAGCGCGACGTTTAATGTCAGCGCATCGGGCTCGGAACTGGGTTACCAGTGGTATCACGATGGAGTGTTACTTCCGGGCGCAAACAGCTCGTCATATAGTGTGTCCGGAGCACAAGCGACAGATGCCGGCGTCTACACTGTGACCGTCAGCAACGTCGGCGGCGGCACGAGCACTGCAGCTACATTGACGATCAGCAATGCCGCACCGGTGATTACCTTGCAGCCAGTCAGCCGCAGTGTCGCCGTTGGCTCGAACACAACATTCAACATCACTGCTGTCGGCCCTTCGCTCGCGTATCAATGGCGCATCGACAAAGGCAGCGGCCCCATTGCTTTGGTGGATGGAACCGGCGACGTTCTCGCTGGCGCAACAACAACGAACCTGACAATTGGCCCAGCCTCTCATTCCAACGAAGGTTCGTATACCGTCCTGGTCAGCAATGGAAATGGTTCAACGACCAGTTCCGCGGCGACTTTGAGCGCGTTCGACGCTCCGATTATTTCGTCACAACCTGCATTGATCAACACGACCGCGAGCAACAGCGTCGTGTTCAACGTTGTTCTCTCCCAAGGCACAACCCCGGCGTTTCAATGGAGGAAAAACGGCACAGTCATCGCTGATGGAACTAAATACACCGGCACGACAACCCCATCGCTCACCGTGGCAACGCCGGTCATCGGCGACCAAGGCTCGTTCAGTGTCGTCATCACAAACTTCGCCGCAGCGGTGACGAGCTCGAATGGCGTGCTCATCGTTTCACAAGGTCCGACCATTACCGTTCAACCAAGCAACCAACTCGCCGCTGTCGGCGCGAACGTCACGTTCTCTGCGACCGCGACCGGCAGTCCGACACTGACCTACCAGTGGCTCTTGAACGGCAGCCCGATCGGCGGCGCGACCGCTGCATCTTACCCGATTGTCGGCGCACAAAAAGCGAACGTCGGATTGTATTCAGTCGTTGTTGCAAATGCCGCTGGTTCTACAACGAGTTCCGAAGCGTCTCTCACTCTCACTGGTCTGGGTGCGTTTGCGGATCCGCTGGATGCCGATACTTCGGCAAACTGGCAGGTCAACACCGCAGGTAACGTGAACAATCGTCGCACGTGGGCTTTTGATTACAGCACACTGGGCGTGCCGCAAGCGCCGGGTTCGAGCAGCACGAAAGCGTTGAAACTGGAATGCAACGTCAGCGGCACGGCGGCGATTTCCGCGCAAAGCCTTTCGCCCATCGGCCAGAGCTTCACCGGCGATTATCAACTGCGCTTTTACGCGTGGCAGAATGCCATTGGACCATTTCCGGTCGGCGGCACAGGGTCAACTGAAGGTATTACAGGCGGCATCGGCACGAGCGGATCGGTTGTTGAATGGGTCGAAGCGGGCAGCGCTGCTGATGGTGTTTGGGCGCAAATGAACGGCGATGGCCAGGCCGCTGAAACCTATAAATATCCCGATTACGGCATCTATGTCGGGGCAACGTTGCAATCGAGCAACACGGGTGTGTATTCCTCCGGAGTGGGCGGCACCGCTCTGGATTGCGCGAACGCCTATTACACAGCGAAATGGCCAGCACGTCCCGCGCCTGTCGCGCAACAAGCACTGTTCGGTACGCAGACAGAAAATGAAGCCGCCGGTTCGTTTGGATTGGCATGGCACGAAGTCATCCTTCGCAACAGCGGCGGTGTGGTGACGTGGTTGATCGACGGATTTCCAATCGCCTCAATCACGAACGCAACGTTGCCCGGGAACAACGTCACGGTCGGTTACGTCGATCCGTTCTCCGGCATCGCTTTGACGAACGCGGCTAGCACTTCGCTGGCGTCGAACCTTGAGTATGGGCTGATTGCAAACGTGCGCGTCGAATTGCTCAGCTCCAATGGATTCGCTCCTTTGATCTCGATCCAACCGCAAAGCACGACAGTCAACGCCGGTGATCTGGCGAATTTTTCCGTGACCGCCTCGGGCACAGGAACGCTGCAATATCAATGGCAGCACAACGGCACCAGCATCGCAGGCGCGACCAACAGCACATTGAGCATCGCTCCGGCTGCTGTGTCAGATGCCGGCACATACCGCGTGCTGATCTTCAATGCCTCGGCGATCGTGAAGAGCGTCGACGTGACGCTCAGTGTGGTGGGCGGCACGCCACCGCCCGCGCCAGTGCTCGCGTTGCCGTCGGGCGCAGGAACGTCGAGCGTGACGTTGTTGTGGAGTTCTGTTTCCGGCAAGACTTACACGCCGCAATTCACCGGTAATTTGATTGGTTGGACGAACCTGCCGAACGTCACCGCGTCTGGTTCGAGCGCGTCGACGACGGACAACCCGGGCAGCGCGACCAACCGCTACTATCGCGTGTTGATGTTGCCGTAATTGGCTTAGCGCAGGCCCGAGACGATCGATTTGACGATCGCCGGGCCTTCGTAAACGAGGCCGGTGTAGATCTGTAATAGAGATGCACCGGCCTCGATTTTTTCGGCCGCGTCCGCTGCACTGAAAATTCCACCCACACCGATGATTGGCAGTTTGCCAGCGGTTTGTTTGTGAATGTGGCGAATCATTTCCGTGCTGCGTTGTCGCAACGGAGCGCCGCTTAATCCGCCGGTCTGGGCGTAGACAGAATTGTTGCTTTGCGGTCGCGTGATGGTGGTGTTGGTCGCGACGATACCAGCAAGTTGCCGTTGCATCGCTAGTTCAATAATTTCATCAACCGCTTCCAACGACAGGTCCGGTGCGATCTTCACCAGAATCGGTTTTTTCGGTGTGGTGTTGATTTGTTGGAGTGCGGCTAAAATCTCATCGAGTGCCGACTTGTCCTGCAACTGCCGTAGGTTCGGCGTGTTTGGGGAACTGACATTGACGACAAAAAAATCTGCGAAGTCGCGCAATAGTCGAAACGAGTTCGCGTAATCCTCAGCCGCCTTGTCCAACGGCGTGATCTTGGATTTGCCAAGATTCATGCCAACGGGATGCTTGGGCCAATCGCCGGAACGTTTCCAATCGGCGAGCGTGCGCGCCATTGTTTCCGCGCCGGGATTGTTGAAACCCATCCGATTAATCAGCGCGCGATCAGGAACGGCGCGGAACATGCGCGGCATGTCATTGCCGGGCTGTGCGTGCCACGTGACGCCGCCGAGTTCGGTGAAGCCAAATCCGAGACATTCCCAAATCGGCAACGCCGCCGCGAACTTGTCCATGCCCGCCGCGAGGCCGACGGGATTGGGAAACTTCAGGCCGAAAACTTCAACAGGCTTCGGTGGTGCGCCATAGATACTCTGCGCGACAGCACGCAAACTTCTGTGCCGAGCCGCAAACGCGAGCATGCGCACCGTGCAATTGTGAATGGCTTCAGAGTCCTGCAGGAAGAGGACTGGACGAACAACGTTGCGATAAAGGAATGACAATGTTCAGTAATCAATATTCTGAATAACCAGGACTGAAAACGGAAATCTACCGCGCCACGCCGACAAGTTCGCCTTCGGTCTCGAGCTTTTGCGCGTGACCGTTGCGTTTGATCACAGAACGCGTCAGCAAATTGCGATAGGTCGCCAGTGCCAGCAACGGCCAACTGTTCCGATACATGTCGTACTTCAAATAAAACACGCGTGGAAAACCGGTGCCGGTTGTTTCCAATTCAGCCCACTCGCCGTTCGGCTGTTGTGTGCGGATTAAGTAATCAATACCGCGTTGGACGCTTTCGCGATTCGGATCATCGAAGGCGCATAGCCCCATCACGGCCCAAGCCGTTTGCGATGCTGTGCTCGGGCCCTGGCCTTTGAACACTGGGTCGTCGTAAGTATTGCAGCGCTCGCCCCAACCGCCGTCTTCGTGCTGGACGCTTTCGAGCCAGTCACGGGCTTTGAGCAACCAATCCTGCTTCATGTTGATGCCGAGGGCGCGCAAACCGCGCAACACCTGCCATGTGCCGTAAATATAATTCACGCCCCAACGACCATACCACGAGCCGTCCGGCTCCTGATGATCGCGCACAAAATCCAGCCCGCGCACCACCTGCGGATTATCCAGGCTAAAATTCTCGTAACCGAGCAACTCCAAAATACGCGCCGTAATATCCGCGCATTCAGGGTCCAACATCGCGTTGTGGTCCGCGAACGGCACCTTCTCCAAAATGCCCTTCGTGCAATCCTTATCGAACGACGCCCAACCGCCGTCTTTGCATTGGAAGGTCAGCATCCAATTCAAACCGCGCTGGAAACATTCGTCGCGCTTCTTGCGGTCTTTCGTCGGGATCTTGCGCAAGGCCAGTAGCACCATGGCCGTGTCGTCGACGTCCGGGTTCCACTTGTTGTTGTATTCGAATACCCAACCGCTCGGTTCTACGTTCGACGGATTCTTGTAAGTCCAATCCCCTTTGAACCGGATCTCACGCTCCATGATCCAATTGCAGCACTTCTCGAGCGCGGGATGATTGCTCGGCAAACCTGATTCATGAAGCGCAATAGCCACAATGGCGCTGTCCCATACGGGCGAGAAACATGGCTCGATTCGCACGCTGTCGGCTGTCTCGTGCTCGAGCTTCTTCAGTTCGAGCTCAGCGCGTTTAACCTGCGGATGGTCGTCGGGATAGCCCAACGCCTTCAGCGCAATCAACGAATTCAACATCGCCGGGAAAATCGCCGCGAGACCGTCTGTACCTTCAAAGCGTTCTAACATCCATTGCTCGGCGCGTTTCAAGGCGCGTTTGCGGAAGGGATGGATTCCGTTTTGCGCGAACCATTCCGCGAACTTGTGCAGGCCGTCCAGTTCCAAAAAGAAATTGCGCCAGGTCAACTTGCCCGGGTCGCGCGCTAACATCAGGTCGCGCTCGTGAAAGCCTTCTGGATATAACTCATCCAGGTTCGTGCCGTGATCCAAGGGCCGCGTCGGCTTGTAATGATTGATGATCGACAGCGGGACGAGCATGGATCGGCTCCAATTGCTCATCTCGTTGAAGTTCACGTAGAACCATTTACCGATCAGGATGACCTCGCACGGAATGGTCGGGACGTATTTCCATGGGTAAAGTCCAAGCAACGCGAGATACAGCTTCGAAAAAGTGTTCATGCGCGGCACACCGCCGAGGCTCAAGGCCATTTGGCGCGCGCGCAACATCCGGGGATCGGTCACGGGCACGCCGGCGAGTTTGAGCGCGAGATACGCTTTGACCGTCGCGTTCACTTCGGCCGGGCCACCGTAATAGATACTCCAGCCGCCGGAAGGCAACTGGGAGGCGAACATGTGGTTGACGGCTTTACGTTGCCATTCCGGGTCCACCTTCCCATTCCAATGATGGTAGGCAAGGGTGTCGGCGACGAGCGTCACATCGACGATCAATTCACCGACCCAATGGCCGTCAGGTCGCTGGACACTGAGCAGGTAGTTTTGAGACTGTTCGATAGCGCGTTCTACATCGCGCAAGGAAAACAGGCTCTCCGCGGAAGTTCCATTTCCGTTCCCTGTAGCTCTGGGTTTTGCGACCTGATCGTTGTCAATTCTCTGAACAGGCACGGCCCTAATTTGGGGATGTTAAACAGTTGTGTAAAGTCATTTTGCGCAATGGGGAAAGGGCTTTTATCAACTCAGGGAAAATATGAGTGCATTATTCATGGCAGTTCGTGTCAGCCGAAATTCCATAGAGGCGCAGATAACTGCGGATAGGTGCAGTTAGGTGTATTTAACTGCAGTTAGGTGCCGTTTGGTGCCGTTTGGTGCCTTTAGCTACCTTTAGCTACCTTTACTTACCTTTAGGCGCCAACGTCCACCCCCACCTCCCCCCCTCTTGACCCGTCCCACCGTCCCAAGGCCCGTAAACCTTGAGGTTTTTGCAGGTTTGACCCGTCCCGTGGGACGGGTCAGAGCGTCCCACGATGGACAGGGGCACCCTTCCAGGGGGGTTGACCCGTTACACCGTTACAACCCTTGTAAACATTGGTGATTTTCGCGGTTTTACCCGTTACAAAAGGCGTTACAGACCCTCTGCGGAGGCGTTACATTTTGGGACGAACGAAATCAGGGCTTTTGCGCGCCTGAAGCTGCCGCAGCTGGGTCGCGATCGGGGATTTCGATGGTGTCGCCGGGTTCGATCCATGGTTCTTCGCCTTCGGCCAGATTGACGGTGATGCTGCGGGTGTTCTCGTCCTGGTTGCGTAGTATTTTGACGTGCGTTGTGTCGGAGGATGAGCGAAGGATTCCAGCAGCGTCCACGACCTCGCGCAAACCAAAGGGCGACACGATGTAGTTCTCAGGCATTGAAACCTTGGGCATGGTGCTGTTGAAGAAGTGTTGATAATTCGCGCGCATCGCAGATAAGCTCCCATAGTTTACCATTGGTGGAAGAATGGTCAGGTTGGTAAATCCACCTTTGATTTTGATCTGAACTTCACGCCTGAGCATCAGCATGAGTTGCCGTTGTGTTTCTCCTGAGAGACCTTGCCAAGCACTATTGATCGGATGGTCTTGTTCCGGGATTTCAACGATGTCGCCCCATTCCAATTGGAGGTCGTTCGATGGTAAACCGGCTTCCAGGAGAACTTTTACATTTTCAGTGTGTTCTGCCTCTGGTTTCGATGACGCGTTGATAGCTTCATTGTCATAATTACGAGATGCCGCCCCCACCCGGTCGTGATTCCCCACTGTTGTGAACGGTAATTTGGAAATGCGCTTAACTTTTATGTGCGCGACGTCGGGAAATTGAAAAGCGGGAGCAGGAACTCCGCTGCTAATCGAAAGAGGTGGTGGCGGAATGAAACCACTTGAATCGATCCCACGTACGCCCCTGTTCGGAATCAACCGCAGAGCCAATTCCGGATTTCCACCGTCTGAACTCGGTGGCCGATTGTTTCCGTAAACAACAGAGATGAGTTCGAGAAGTGTGTAGTGGTTCCAGTCGTTTGAACCTTTGCTGAAGATCACGTTATCCTGACCGTTGCGCCGAATGGAGATTTGTTTAAGGCGCACAAAGTTTTCGTTGGCGCCGGCTTTGACGAGGAGTTGGCGGATTTCGCTGGGGACGCCTGTTGTGGCGCCTCGAACGTAGGCGATGGGTGGAGTGCCTTGTTTGTTGGTGGCATTCACCTTTGCACCGTGTGCTATCAACAATTCGACGAGCGCTTTTTCCCGGCTCTCAACGGCCAAATGCAACGGGGTTTTGCCATTTTCGTCGGCGAGATTTGGGTCGGCGCCGTGGTTCAGTAACATTTCCACAAGTTCACGATTCAATGTTGTTAGCAACGGAGTGAGGCCATGGGTAGTAGAACGAGGAAAGGCGTTCACGTTCTCTCGAGTAAAAGTTGAATTGGGGTTTGCATGGTGCTCTAGCAGAAGTTTGAGCAACTTCACGTCGTTGCGAGAAATGGCGAAATTGATGGGCCGAAAGCCGCGGAATTCGGCCTGAGTCCAGTTATTCGAGACTGCGTCATCAATGTTTGCACCGTGCTCAAGCAAAAAGCTCGCGACGTCTAGTTGACCGTGTTCGGAAGCGTTCAGAAGGGGAGTGAAGCCGCCGTCGCTTTTTGCGTTTACGTCGGCGCCGTGGTCGACCAGCACCTTGACGACGTCAACACGATTGGCATCGCAAGCGAGATGCAGAGGAGTTTTCTTTTCCAGAGTGGTTGCATCTACACGGGCTTTGTTGGTTAGAAGCAATTCGGCGATCTCGGGATAGCCGTTTTCAGCGGCACGATGCACCGCAGTACGCCCCGTGTCATCGGTCGCGTTCACCTTGGCTCCATGTTCCAACAAGGTTTGGGTTATGGTTTTAAACCCACGAAAAGCAGCGCACATGAGAGCAGTCTGGTAGTGGTAGGTGACGGTGCTTTGGGTTTCGATGTCTGCGCCTTTACTGAGGAGCAGATCGACCAGCGCTTTGTGGCCGTGCACGGCAGCGCAGATCAAGGGCGGAGAAACTTTCTCTGTTCGAACGTTAATGTTGGCACCGTTCGCCAAAAGAAACTCTGCAACTTTGAGGTGGCCATGGATGCAGGCTTTTTGCAACGGAGTGCCGTCGTCGCTATTCACCGCAACATTGATGAGGTCCGGACTGTTCTGGATCATATCTTTGATTTTGCGAATATCTTCGTCTTCTTCCGAAGTCGTCGCCGTGAGAGATTTCTTTGCGTTGGATGCGAGTTGATCTCCTCGATCTGCATCCAATTGCTTTTTGAGCGCGCCTTCCTGCTCTTTGAGCATTTTGTATTTTTGTTCGACGCCCCACGCGACAGTGTGGGCGCGTTGCTGGAGACGTTTTGCCGTGGTCTGGACAACCTTATCCTGGGCTTTGTATTCAGGATGCTGCTCGCCAAATTGTGTCGCGAGAACCTGCAGTTTTGATTCTGCGTCCCTTCGTTCGCGGTCCAAATCGATGACAAGCTGGTCCGGCTGAATTGTCGTAAAGAAGTTCACAAGCTCGTCGCCAGCGAGTTGACTGACATGTTTCCACTGGGCTTCGGCCTGCGCGGTTTCGAGTTGCACGCTGCGAAGGCTGGCGACCAAAATTTCGTTCCCGGAATCTTGCTGGGCAGCCTTTGAGTCGGAGGTGTTTCCACGAAAATTCTTTCGGGCTCGTTCGGCAAATGCATCGCTGTTGGTGTCGGCTATGTTGCCAACGTAAGACCGGCTTAGCTCGACGAGTTGTGGTTGGTCGGCAAACTCGGTGATGATGCGTTTGTAGTAGGCGTTCGCTTCGTTGGTCTTGCCTTGCTTGCGATAACATTCGCCTAAACGAAAGATCGCGGTCGCGGCGAGCTTGCGATCTTTGTCATGAAGCTTGATTGCGGTCTCGTAAGACTGCATCGCGGCGTCGAGGTTGTGGTTGGCTTCTTCTTCGAAGAGGCCGCGTTGGACGAGTGAGGTGATGTCGTTGGTCGTTGCCGCGTGTGCGAATGAGCAAGCTGTGATCGTTAGGAGAAAGATTTCAACGCAAAGACGCAAAGACGCAATAAGAACAATCCGATGTTTTTTCCATGTAAATTTCTGTGTCATTGGCGTCTCTGTGTTGGATTTTGAAAGTAGTGTTTTCATAGCCGTATCTTGTTGCCGGCTAACTGTGCCTGAAGATTTGCCGTTGCGTTGTCACGCTTTTGTAAAATCGCGTTAGAGCTTCCTCACGTCGGCTGCTACGAGTTTTGTTTTGGTTGCTCCAGGCGATAGCCGACGCCGTGTACGGTTTTGATAAACTTTGGATCGTCGGGATTGGTTTCGATTTTGGCGCGAAGACTGGCGATGTGATTGTCGACGGTGCGCGTCGTGGGAAAGGAAGCGTAACCCCAGACTAAATCTAAAAATCGCTCGCGCGAAATCGGTTCACCGTTCGACTCGGCCAGCAGGCGCAGCATCGCCAGTTCTTTGGCGGTGAGGTGAACTGGTTTGTTTTTTCGGGACGCTTCCTGGCGGGCGAAGTCGATTTTGATTTCGCCTAGTTCCAATGTCGTGGGTGTTTTGGATTGTTTTTGGGAGCGACGCAAAAGTGCGCGGACTCGTGCCAAGAGTTCTTCGGTGCTGAACGGCTTGACCAAATAATCGTCCGCGCCTACATCGAGCCCTTTCACCCGATCTTCAACCATCCCTTTCGCGGTCAGCATCAGCACTGGCACTGCATTCGATAACCGGCGCAATTCGGTGCATACGGCATAGCCGTCGAGGCGCGGCATCATGATGTCGAGCAGAATGAGGTCGGGCTTTTCGTCGACGGCACGTTTGAGTCCACTCTCGCCATCTGCTGCGGTGAGGACGCGGTAGCCTTCGTCGGAGAGGATGTCGGCCAATGCGGTGCGCATGGGGGC
>JAQGOW010000665.1 GCA_028293405.1 Verrucomicrobiales bacterium | reverse complement strand
TTGAACTTGTCGATGATTGCGCTGAGCGAAAATGGTTCCAGCTTGGTGCTGACGAGCCGCAAACCGTCCGTCCAAAACGCGCTGAATGCGCCGACGATTCCGGCGACACCCAATGCCTTTGCTGCGCGCATGCCTTTTGCTCCCTCCGAATGAAGCGCGCGCAAGGTTTCGGCGATGGCTGTGCCGGTAGGAAAGCGCAGTTGATCGACATTGATCATCTGGCGCTTCATGGGAATCGCCATGGTCACACCCATCAGCGCCAAAAAGAACACCCACGCCATCAACAACGGCACGGACAGCGAATGTCCATAAATCATGATGTATGCGGCGAACGCGGAAATCAGCGTCGCACCAGTTGATGAGGCCGACGATGTCGCCGCCGATTGCATGCAGTTGTTCTCGAGAATCGTCATCGGATTCTTCGTGAACCGCAGTTGGAAAAAAACCGTCCAGAGGGCGTAGGAAAGAATGCAAGCCGAGATCGGCGCGCCCAAGCCCCACCCAGCTTTTAGACCGACGTAAAGATTAGCCAGCGACAGGAACGATCCGAGGAGCATCCCTGTGATGACGGCGCGCCAGGTAAGTTGGCGCATGTGCGCGCCGCGTTTGAGATAGAGTTGCTCGAACCATTGCCGTTCAATTTCCTCGGGAGTGCCCTTGAACGGCTCGACCGGAATTGGGACGTCCTCGTGCGGGATCCCAGCTTCTTCGAACTGAAATTGCTTAGGCGGCTCGTCCATTCAGTGCCGCAAAACCTACCCTAAAAAGCCGCCGAGGCAATGCCAGTGTTGGACGATTACTGGATGTGCGGCGTGAAGCTGACGTGTGCGCTTTCGAACACGAATTCAGTCGGTTTATCCAACATCGCCGGAATCTGGCGGCGCGATTCGATCGGCTTGCCAGATTTGTCGATGCTGACGATGAGTTCGCACGTGCCGGGATTAAGCTGCTTAGCAGTAATCACACACGCCTTGCCCTTGCCCAAATCTTGTTTGCTCGGGACATCGTACGTTAGATTAAGCACACCAAAGTCTTTGGTAGGCACCTCGGCGGACGAACTGCCGGAATTGGAACAGCCGGCAATCAAGCCAGTAATTAAAACAAAGAGGAGTCCAAACTTCATGGTCTTAGTAAGGGTGTGTGGTTACGTTCGTCAATTTCTTCCAGTCGTTCAGACCACCTTGTTGGCCAGGAACCCAGTTTTTGCTGGCGTCCTCGAGGAATGAATAAATTTCGGCGTGACCATCGCAAAAATTGATTCCATAAGCGTTGCCGTGATTTCGGGAAGGCAAGTCGAGGAAACGGCGAGTGCCGCCCATATCCACCAATAACATAGCGTCATTAATGCTGGCTTGATCCTCATCGATGCATAGGAATGTTCTGGAGGCTTGTGAAATTTGGGTTTCTTTGATGAATGCGGGGTTCTTCGGATCCATGGTTGTACCTCCAGTGGTCGCAACCCATGAAGGCGTCGTTCCGAACGTGGTACCGTCCATGTAGGAATTCATCGAAATACTGCGAATGATCGGCTTATTCCTGTATGCACCCGTCGCTTGATTGGCAATACGGTGGTCAGCCGGACAGTGGTATAAATTAACGTTCTTTGTGTAAGGGAACAATTTGCCAAGTTGGATGCCCGTTGGATCAGCGCCGCCGTATACGTAAGAGCCAGCAATACCGCCGGTTTCAGCATCACCCGCGCACCAACTGTTGGACGTTAAGGCGCCATTAACCATCGTGGCAAAGTTCCCAAAGTTTGGATAAGCCGAAACGATGAATTGGCGATTGTCATCTGCGTAAAGCTTGCAGGAAATGGAAACCTGACGGAGGTCGTTGATGCAATAAATGCGTTGTGCGCGCAGTTTCGCCTTGGCCAACGCAGGCAGCAACATCGACGCAAGAATCGCGATAATGGCGATCACCACCAGCAACTCAATCAGCGTAAAGGCCCGAAAAGTCAGTGATTTATTTCGACTCATAAATTTATACCACACACTGCACCAAGCAGCGTCGGACAGTCAAGCGTCCCGCTCTGTGCGTTTGAAGGCACAGAATTGCGGCTACAGACGCAGGAAAATCTTACGTTTATATAGGAATCGAACGAACCAAAACGCCAACAAAAGGCCAACAATAGCAACGAGCATGTCCCCTGCTCCTTTCGCTACGTGATCTTCAAAAAACGCCTTAACATCGCCTCCCACAAAGCGTTTTGCCGGAACTCGAAATCCACCGATGATATTGCTCGTCAGGTAGATCGTAATGGGATTCATCCCGATCCAAATAAACGGCTGACACCACCACTGGAATTTCCAAAGGTCGACCACCGTATAAAACGCCGCTAACAACAAAGCACTGTAACCGCCGGCAACCAACACGAACGACGACGTCCAAATCTTCTTCACCACCGGGAATTGAATATTCCACGCCCAACCGAGCGCGACCGCAACCAACCCCGCCGTTACGAGGTAGATCACCTTTTGTTCATCCAGATATTTGGGCGAGCGCAACAGCAACCCTGCAAAGACGCCGAACACGCACGTGACGATCGCGGGAAAATTGCTCAGAAAGCCCTCGGGGTCGAAGTAGGTGTCGTATTTGCGCCCGGGCAAATATTGGAAGTCGAAATGATTCGCAACGTTGAGGCCTCGGTCGAACTTCCCCGTGACGTGTTCGGTGGTCTGCTCGAAAAGCACGTGCGGATCGTTGATACCCTTTTCTTTGGCGAGAGCTTGGATGTTCGCTTTTTCCAATTGAATGTTGCGAATCGGCACAAATGTCATCACTGCCCAATAACCGAGCAGCAGCGCGACACATATCCCGATCATCACCCGCACGTTGCAGAACAGGTAAATCAATCCGGTGCAAAGGTAGCAAAATGCGATGCGGTTGAGCACGCCCATCCAACGGATGTTCGCCCAACCATCTTGGATGCCGCCTGAGTATAGGAGCCCGATGACATATAATAAAATGCCACGACGAATGACGCGTTTCACCGCCTCAGCGCGTCCATGAGTCTCGACCAGCCGGTTTAACGAAAAAACAGACGACACTCCCACGATGAACACAAACAGCGGGAAAATGAGGTCGTAAAAGTGAAAGCCAGACCAGGCGGCGTGTTCCAACTGATACGCGAGAAATCGCACAAAACTAAATGGCGCATCCGGTGGGGCGGCGTCTGCACCATGATTGGCGATACGTCCCAGCGCTTGCACCAAGGCATCAGCGCCGATGATCCAAAACATGTCGAACCCACGCAAAGCGTCGAGAGAAACGAGCCGTTGCGGTGAAGTCTGAGTGGAACGGGAAACTTGCGTTTGAGAAACACCCGGTGCGGTCGATGCCAGTTCGCTCATGCGCTGCCATTGTGCGAGTCGACGCAAAAACCGCAACGCAAATTACCACAGAATCACCAGAACAAACTGGGCGCGTAATAACCCGGCCAGGAACCACCGGTGTTCTGAGGTGCTGTCGCTCCATATGCCGGATAATCACTGCCCACCCCACCGACCTTTACATTGCGCGTCGCATCTTTTTGATACCACTGATAAGTGTCGCGATTGGCTGCGGTGGGGTATCGATTGGATTCTGCAATAAGTTGCTCGCGTTGGATGTGCGGGCGTTCAGCGGTGTAATAAGAATGCTGCGAGGCGCACCCCGCAAACAGCATCACCAGCGGAATAACAGCGGCGAACTTCATGCCCTAATATTCCGCCGCGCGCGGTTTCTGTCAATCGAAGCTAGTTGGTGCCCAGCTCATGCACCCAACCTCCGGCACTTTGCGAATAGACCGTGTAAACCTTGTCTCCAAGGGTTTGTCGCAGTGTCTTTTCCGTTTCCGCCTGAATCGCACGCAACGCCTGCGCCTTTTGATCCTGAGCCAAGTTGTTGTTCGCGAGCAGTTGATCGCGTTGCTGCTGAGCAATGGAACGCATCGACACCAAACTTTGCGCGACGGAATCGGGCAAATCGAATCGCTCGCTGAACGCGATTACGTCGCGATACTCGGGATTCTTCACCGCCTGATAATCTGCCATGCGATACTGGCCAAAAGCCGAATGCAATTCGTCCTCCATCCGTTTTTCGGCGGCTTCCTTTTCCGCGCGAACGCTCGGGTCGCTCAAGTCCTGGTAGGCGAAGGCGGCATCAATTGCTTTCTGACGTTGATAGATTTCGCGGAACTCAGCTTCAGTCGGGTTAAACCCAACCAGATTCTTGCGCAGCGTATCGGCGGTCAGCGAGGTCGACAATTCGAACTGAAACTTTTCGTCCGGCGTCAAAAGCTGCGTCAGCCGAGCGTCTGCATCCTGCTGCAAACGTTGCAAGCGTTCGAGGTCGCCGGCCGTTGGATGTCCGCCGGTCGCGCTGAGAATTCTTTCGCGCGCCGATTCCAATTGATCACGCACGGCGCTCGCAGCACTGCGCTTGTCATCGGAAAGAAACGCCAACCGGCGATCATCCTCATTTGTATCAATGAAATACTTATCCAACTCTTTCTCGTAGTTGATGCCGAGTAACTCCCGCAAAACCCCCGGCAGTTCCTTATCGATTTGCGCCAGAGTTTTTTCGCGCTCCTCAATTTGTAACTGCTTCAACTTCCGCTTTTCGTCCGTTTCCCAGTATCGAAACTCTCGACCGTTCACGGAAGCTTGCCCTCTCTTTTGCGCGTAGAGCTTCATCACGTCAGTCACGATGATATCTTTAATGGTGCTTTCAGGACAGGCGATCGCACGAAGGTTGCCGATGTAGGTGCGGTAATCCGACGACTCCACCTGTGACCAATTAAATTGATTTGTAACGTAAACAACAGCGTCCTTCCCGCTGCTCGCTACGTGTTTCGTAGCATTAGGATTTTCGCCGCGAACAAGCTGTTCCTTGATCAACACAGTGCGCGTGGCCAGCTCATCCGCGGCCATCCAATGGAAGAAATAAAAGCCGGCGCACAACACTGCCATGTTGAGCAAAACCACAATTAGGACCGACCTCATTTTCATCGGTGGTGATGTTAAAGCTGATGGGCCGAAATGCCAAGACGCACATCTTCTCCCTCTCCTCCCCCAAGGGAGGAGAGGGCCGGGGAGAGGAGGCCAATTCCATGCGCCAAACTAGCCCGCGGATTTTTGTTTAAGCTGTTTCAACTCAGGCGGCACATACCTGTTATTCTCATCCTGCCGCATAATCTGAACGCACCCACGACGACTCTGGAGAGCATTCCATATTTCCAACAAAATTCCGTCGCGATTCGATCTCCAATGTCGATTCCAATAGCGCAACACGTGGATGCCTTGATCCGCGAGCGTACGATCCCGTTCCGCGTCCTTACAAATATTATCGGGCAACCCGTGCTGGAACCCGTCCAACTCCACTACGACACGCGCCTGCGGACAGTAAAAATCCACAATGTAGTTTGCGATTGGATGCTGTCGCCGAAACTTGAATCCCGCGAATCGGCCTGCACGTAGCGCGCGCCACATCTGCTTCTCTTCGTTTGTCTGATCACGGCGAAGTTGGCGCGCGATTTCCGTCGAGCCCATGGATAGAGGTTAGAAATGGAAAACGAAAATTCAAGCCTCCTCTCCCCGACCCTCTCCTCCTTTGGGAGGAGAGGGAGAAAACGTCAAACCTTTCGTGGCGTCCCTCGAATGATACTCCAACTCGTAAACCCAGCCCAAAGAATCGCTATTACAAAAATTCCGAAACCCATCATCGGTTGCATCAACGCGTGCCAAAGCTCGACCAGTCCAGCAATCGGATCGGACGATTCGTTAATCCGGCGGTAGTTGTGCAGGAACCAGATAAATACCTGGATCGTCCGCACGAGACTCACGCCCAGACCAATGAGCGCAAGCACGATTTGAAAGTAGCCAATCCAACGCCCGGCTATCAGCGACCCTGAACCCGGCAACGCCAGGTTCGCCGTGAAACACGCCCACGCCTCAGATCGGTTGAGCGGTCGCCGCGGGTGTAGAACCAAAGATATCTTCATACGCATATGCCCACGCCGCGAACACCACCGGGGTGGCAACGAGAATACCAACACAACAAACACACGCGCCCAAAAGCAGGATCAATATACCGAGCAAAACCAGGCCGAACATCGACCACCAGTGTTGATTCATGACTTTGCGACTCAGTTCCATTGCCGGCCAAAATTCCATTTTTTTATCAGCCACCAACGGAATCGCCATCGACCACGCCACTAATAAATAAAGACCGGGAATGATGCAGAACGCGAGACCGACCATCGTCAGTAATAATGAAACAAGCCCCACGAGGAATAGTTGCAGAAAATGTTCACTGAAACCGGCGAAGGCATCGCCGAAATCTGCACGTTGCCCACGAATCAGCTTAAGAATCAGAATCAACAATCCACCGCGACACACTCCAATCAGCAACGGAACCGTTTGCTCGATAAGCCCGAGCACAAACACCGCGCCGACCAGCAGCCAAAAATTGTTCTTCACCAAATCCCAACCGCGACTGATGCAATGTCCGGCATCGATCGTCCGACCGGTCGCCAGCACCGCTTGCGCCGCGGCATCACTGTCCGGCACAGGCGCAGCAGCGGAGTACATGGGAGGGGGTGTTGAAACGCCCGGTGCAGTGTTCGGCGCGTCCGTTGTGAACAACGCCGCAAATTCGGGAATGCTCGACAATGGCAGCCACGTTTCCGTGCCCTCGGCTCGCGCCTTTGTGTTCGCATTGGCGCGCCCCTGGTTCACCCATTCTATAATCTGTTGGGCTGAAACCGGGCCGTATTCTCGATTGTCCGAGCCAAGGATTTTGTACATGTGATTGGTTTTGGTTAGAAATTGAACCGCTGGATATGCCGCATGCCATGATGCGGGAACAGAGCGAACACACCGTAACCGAGCCCAATCAAAACGCCGATAATCGACAGAATCAAACCAGCAATTGCGAGCCCCTTCCCTTTTTGACTCGGGTTATGACCGAGTTGCGAAAGTGCGATGCACGAAAAAATAATTCCGATCGCGCCCACCGGTAAACCGGCGCACATACATGTCACCGACAAAATTCCAAAAACCAAACCGGTGATCGCGTTGCCGTTTGTTGGGGCCGTCGGAGCGACTGTTGGGGTTGGCGCATAAGCCGGCGGCGCGGACGGAGCGGCTGGAGGCGCTTGCGGCGGGACACTGAATTCGGGGTAAGTTGCCAATGGCCTCCAACCAGGAACGCCTTCGGCTTGCACAAGCGTTGAACCGTTCGCGCGCCCTTCTTTAAACCATTGCCGAATTTGATCTGCGGAAACCGGGCCGTATTCGCGTTGGTCTGCTCCAATAATTCTATACATAACGCCTCTATGCGGGACTTTGCTCCCGCGTTCATGCTTGTATGGCAGTATCCCCGGTCACATGCAAGCCGTTGTTCTCTTGACTCCACTCGCACACGCAATCTAGCGCGATGCCGTTTCCACCGGCACTATAATTCTCAAGGATTTTTGTAATTCAAACTCCCGCGTCGATACCCTTGAAGATCCACCGTCACGTGCGCGTAACCGATTTTTTTGAGCGCTTCACAAACTTTCTGTAAAGTCGTCGCCTCGTTTAACCGCGGCAACTCATCTGCGCCCACTTCAATGCGCGCCAAAACCATCTTGTTGCCTGTCAGTTCGTGATGCCGCACGCGCACATCGTACAATCCCAAATCGCGCAAAACATATTCCGCCTCCTCGATCATCGACAGCTTCTCGGGACTGACCGCTTCGCCATAAGGAATGCGCGAACTCAAACACGCCATTTGCGGTTTGGTTGCGGTAGGCAAACCGAACATCTCCGAAAACTGACGAATTTCCGCCTTGGTCAAACCCGCTTCCTTGAGCGGCGCGCGCACCTGAAATTCACCCGCCGCTTTTGCGCCCGGCCGAAAATCACCGATGTCGCTCGCGTTCTCGCCATAGGCAATCACCGCAAAACCTTCGCGTTTCGCAATAGGCTCCAATTGCGTGAACAACTCGTGCTTACAAAAATAACAACGATTGTTGGGATTCGCTAAATACGCCGGGTTGTCGAACTCCTGCGTTTGAATGACGCGAACGGGGATAGAAAACTTTTTCGCGATCTCGGTCGCTTCCTGAAACTCGCGCCGCGGCAAACTCGCCGAATCCGCGATCACCGCCAGCGCTTTCGCCCCGAGAACCTTGTGCGCCATGAATGCTAGAAAAACCGAGTCAACGCC
>JAQGOW010000657.1 GCA_028293405.1 Verrucomicrobiales bacterium | reverse complement strand
CGCGGTCTTCGGAATCAATGGCGTCGAACAACATAATGCCGTGATTGATGCTCAGGCGCGGGAACGTCACGACGTGGACGATCGGAAGTTGACCAATCCGTTGCAGTAAAGTTTTTGCGGCGCGTTCCTGGTGCGAGCGCGAAAAAGGGAAGACCATCCGCCAATTGCCGCGTTGCACATAGCTTTGCCACGCTCCGCCGCAGTGTGCCTGAAGTAACTCCTTCTTTGCTGCCGTGAATTCGCGTAGGTTGGCAAAACCGGGCATCAATATTTTGTCAGCCGAAGTTTTTTCCGGACTGCGTCGCATCAGTTGGCGAATGCGAGTGGTATATTCCGCATCGGGCAACGCCGTTTCCGCCGGAGAAAACTTTGCGTGCAGAAAAAATTGTTTTGCTGCGCGCACAACCACAAAACAGTGATGCGCGTAGGTGGGCGGTGGATTGTTTTTGAACGTGGTGGTTTGGCGTGTGACGGGATCAACTCGATATTCCCACACTAGTTCGTTCGGGAACGCAAACGTGTCCCGGCTGAAATCAAACGCCCGCGATTGTTCTCGCGAGATTGGTTGGGACTTCGACTTCTCCACGGTTTGCTGCATAGCGCTTGCACAAAAGGTAGTGGGCTCCTAATACTCTGACAATGCTTTACGAAGCGTGGCTCAAGACAGTTCGGTTGCATCGCAACGATGTCGCGCTCGTCGAAGCCGGTCACAGATGGACTTTTGCCCAACTCGCCGACGAAGCTGAAAAGAAGGCGGACCTGCCCGTTGTCGTGTATCCCACGGGAATCTCCAGCAGGTTCATAATCGAAGTCCTGCAAGGCTGGCGCAACCAGCGCGTGGTTTGCCCGTTAGACACCGAGCAGACATCCCTTCCGCCAATTTCCACGCCGCTGCCATCCGGTTGTGTTCATCTGAAAACAAGTTCCGGCAGCACGGGCGAGCCGAGGTTTATTGCATTTACGTCGGAGCAACTTTCCGCTGACGCGGAAAATATCGTGGCGACGATGGGGTTGCGACGTGATTGGCCGAACGTCGCCGCTATTTCAATTGCGCACTCCTACGGCTTTTCGAATTTAGTGCTACCGCTTTTGTTGCATGGAATTCCAGTTGTGCTTTGCCCGTCGCGATTGCCGGAAGCATTTCGGTCGGCGCTGGAAACGTTTGAGAATGCCACCGTCGCAGACGTGCCGGCGTTGTGGAATATCTGGCATTCAGCCAACGTCATCACACCTAGGATCAAACTCGCGATTTCTGCTGGCGCGCCGTTGCCGGTTGATTTGGAGCGTGCGGTGTTCGAATCAAGCGGTGTGAAAATTCACAACTTCTACGGAGCAAGCGAATGCGGCGGCATTTGTTACGACCGATCCGAATTTCCGCGCATCAGCGGGCAAGATGTCGGGTCGCCGATGTTGAACGTTGCCGTCGACGTGAATGAAACTGGTTGCTTGCGCGTTCGCAGCCGCGCCGTGGGGCAGGGGTATTGGCCCAATCCATACGCCGCGCTCGCGAAAGGGAGTTTCCAAACAACAGATCGCGTGGAGATTCGCGATGGTCGCGTCTTGTTATTAGGACGAGACACGGACGTCATCAACATCGCCGGTCAAAAGGTGTCGCCAGATTCGATTGAACAAGCGCTCTTGAAACATCCGCTCGTCAGCGAGTGCGTTGTTTTCGGTGTGCCGGCAGGCGACAGCGCTCGGCATGAAACGATTGCGGCGTGCGTTGCGACGCGCGGAAACTTGGAGGCTGAGGAGTTGAAGCAGTTTTTGTTGAAAACAATTCCGCCGGCGCAAGTGCCGAAACATTGGAAGTTTGTGCCGTCCCTTGCAGATCCGCATCGTGGAAAAATCTCGCGGTTCCAGTGGCGGCAACGGTTCTTGGCCGGTCAATGATCGTGCAACAAGGCGTAATAGCGCAACCCGCGCGTGCTGACCCGGACTTCGTCAAAACCAAAATGCGTCATGACCGCTTCATAAATAGCCATGCCGCTGAGGATTACGTCAGCGCGCTTTTTCGGGATGCCGATGACTTGTTGACGCTCGGCTAGCGGTTTTTGCCACAACGATTCCAAATCGTGTTTCAACTTTGAAAGCGGCACGCGCGCATTTTCGATGCGGTCCCGATCGAACGTGTCGATTTGTTGTTCAACGCGGGCGAGAATCGTGGCTGTGCCACCAACGCCAACGAATTGCACTTTCTTGCCCGTGCGATGCATGGCGCTGCCGATCTTTGGCGCCGCGTCGTTTACAAAAAAATTGCGCAGAGAAGCCCGGCAGGTTTCGAGCGCGGCCAATCCAGGAGGATCGTTCAGTTTCAATTGTTCCAACAATCGCACCGAGCCGAGGTTAAAACTTCCTGACCAATACTTATGGCCATTTTCGCCGAGGATGATTTCCGAAGAGCCGCCGCCGACATCGATAATGAACAGCGATTCAGCAGACAATTTAGAATCCGTCATCACGCCGCCAAACACCCACTCGGCTTCTTCGTCACCCGAGAGAATTCGAACCGGGAGTTGAGCGGATGCTTGAATCGCGTTCAACAACTCTTGCGCGTTCTTGGCGTCGCGCGTCGCGCTCGTGGCAATCACGAGAATCGACTTTGCGCCTTGGAGCCGGGATTCGGCGGCGTAATTCGCAACAGCCGTGGCGGTTTTGGCAATGGCTTCCGGTTGCAAGCGGTGCTCGGTATAGAGACCAGCGCCGAGCCGGGTTTGTTTGCTGTCCTCGTGAACTGGGGTGATGAAACCATCCTTTACGTCGCCGACCAACAGCTTCACGGAATTGGTGCCGATGTCGATCACCGCGCGTCGTGTCGTGGATGCAGGGGCGGAAGCGCTCATGCGTTCAACCTAACTATGCGATTCGAGCAGGCGCTCGATGTTTTTGCGCAGTTCCATCGTCACGTCGTCCGGCGACTGATTGCCATTCACGATCGTGAACCCGTAAGTTTTTTGTAGATCTTTGAATCGCGCCGCGACAAGCGTCTGGTATTTGAAAAAGCTGTCGAAAATATCTGGCGAAAGGCCGAGGTCCATGCCGCTTTCCCAATAATCGAGCGCATGATTTTTAGCAAAATTGCGCTCGATCAATTCTTCAGGCGCGACATCGAGATAGAACACGGCATCGGGAACGAGCGCGGTTCCGTAAATATTCTTCAGCCACTTCTCATCCATGCCGCGCACGAGATCGCGCACGATCAACGTATAGATATACCGATCGGCCATGACCATGAAACCCGAACGCAACGCCGGTAAAATATTGTTTTCCAACTGGTCGGCAAAATCGGTCGCGTAAAACAAACTCATCGTGCGATGGCTGAGAATGTTTCCTTCCTGCGCCTTGTCGAGGTCTTCGCTGACGAGAGTGGAACGTTTGAGTCCGATCTGCATCGTGGCATGGCCGCAACCTTCGAGCCATTGCACGAGTCGGTCGATTTGTGTCGAACGGCCGGAGCCATCGGCGCCTTCGACGACGATCAGTTTACCGGCGAGTTTGGTGAGATCGACGCCGGGAATTCCGTGTCCGTAAAACCGGCGCGCCTGACCTTTAGCTTTCATCGATTTAGGATTTTTTGGCGGCATGAGTCAGGAAAGGAGAACGCGAATGGCTGTGCATCGCAAATTTCGACAAATCAATTCGCTTCGCGACCAATTCGCGCACGTGCTTCTGTTGCGGTTCGATGATGTCGTTCGCGTCGACGGTCACGAACTTAAACTCGTCGCGCATCCCCATATATTGTTCCAGGATGCGCCCCTGGAAAATCCGGAAGCTCTCGTAAGGATCAGTCGAAAGACGCATGTCCATGCCGGCTTCGAAATATTTCAGTTCCGGACGATTATCCAAAATGCGGTTCAGTGACACTTCGAGGTCCGCTTTGAAAAAGAACGTCAAATCAGGCAACGCCGCGAAATTATAAATTTGCCGCACCCACTCAGGCGGACAACCGCGCACCGTATCGCGCGCAAACGCCGTGAAAATATATCGATCGCAAAGCACGAGATAACCCGCGCGCAATAGCGGAACAAGATGCCGCTCGTAACGATCCGCAAAGTCCGTCGCGTGAATCAGGCTGAACGTCGTGGGCGTGAGCAACTCGCGCTTTTTGCCTTTGCTCGTGGCGTTTTTCACGAGTGCCGATGAATTCCACTCACTGAAGAAAACCTTCAGTCCCTGCAATTCGAGCCAGCGTTTGAGCAGATAAATCTGCGTGGACTTTCCCGAACCGTCCAAACCTTCGACGGCAATCAAGCGCCCCGGAAATCCCAAATCAGCGAATGTTTTCACTCGTACCTTAAATGTACGCTGGTCAGCATTGATTTTGAAATATATTTTCGAAATTACGAGTTCCGCAAGGAGCGCCATGTTTAAAGCAATCAACAACAAAGCCGCGTCCTAACCGGTGGCCACATGCTAATGTTTGAAGTTTTGGATCCCCATCGCTAGGCTTTCCCCTCCACGATGAAACCAC
>JAQGOW010000649.1 GCA_028293405.1 Verrucomicrobiales bacterium | reverse complement strand
TTGCGGATAAAACTCAGCGGCGGGACATGGCGTGATTTGGCTCGCGACATTTTTCACCAAATTGGCGAGATGATGCCGCATCGTCGTTTTCCGCTCGCGGAGATACAGCGTCAAATGGGTGGTGTTTCGCTGTTCGAAACCGCGTTTGACATGGTGCATTTCCACGTTTACGAGAAAGTGCTGCAGAATCGATTGGTGCAGTTCGTCGAGGACAAGTTTTTTGAATCAACGAACATTCCATTTTTTGCGTTCTTTCAGGTCGATCCGACAACTCAAGAAATTTCGCTGCGCTTTGATTTTCATCCTGCGGAAATCGGCAATGAACAAATCGAAGGATTGGCCGGCTATTACGTGTCGGCTTTAGAGGCGGTGGCGAACGAACCCACGAGTCGTTACGAAACGTTCTCGCCACTCTCCGAATTGGAGCTGCACAGCATTCTGCAACTGTCCCTCGGGCCGGAGTTGCCCCAGACCGATGATAACACTTCGGTGCTGCAAAATTTTAGCAAGGCTTGCGCGGCCAATCCTAACGGCGTCGCGTTAAAGGCAAACAACCGCGCGATTAGCTATAGTCAGTTAGACAATTTAGCGGGAATTATTGCCGAGGCTTTGGGCCGGCGGAATAAAGATAAATGCGTCGCGATAATTGCTGACCGTTCAGCTGAGGCGTTGGTTGCTATTCTCGGCGCGATGAAGGTTGGGGCTGCTTACGTGCCCATTGACCCAAGCCAACCGCGTGCGCGCATCGAAGCCATTTTGCGACAAGCAAATGTTTCAACAGTCCTAGCAACTCGTGCTCTTACCTGTGAGCTAACCAATGTTGAAATTTTGCGCGTCAACACGCTGCTCTCGAGACGTGAAATCGGCCCGACTGGAAATGCGTGTCTGGATAAATCCGATCTCGCCTACGTGTTGTTTACCTCTGGATCCACTGGCATTCCAAAGGGCGTTCAGGTGACCCACGGTAATCTGTTGCATTCGACGACGGCGCGACTCGATTACTACAAAAAACCGGTGCGCTCGTTTTTATTGGCGAGCCCGCACTGGTTCGATAGTTCGGTTGCTGGAATTTTCTGGACCTTGTCACAGGGCGGCGAATTGATCGTGCCAAATGATCTTGAGGTCAAAGACCCGGCAACCTTGGCGAGGTTGATCGAAACTTCGCGCGTGTCGCACCTGCTTTGTCTGCCTTCGGTGTATTCGCTGTTGCTCTCGTACGCAGACCGACTGAGCAGTTTGGAAACGGTCATAGTGGCCGGTGAAGAATGTCCGCACGATCTAGTCGCCCGGCATAAGAAGCTGGTGCCCACCACTGAGCTGTTTAACGAATACGGCCCGACCGAAGCAACCGTCTGGTGCAGTGCGTATCAGTGTGGCGATTCCGTGCCAACGAAAGTTCCCATCGGCAAGCCGATTGCGAACACTTCGTTGTTTGTGCTCAACGAAGTTTTACAACCTGTGCCCGTCGGAACACCTGGGCAAATTTACATCGGCGGCGAAGGCGTCGCAGTTGGCTATCTCAACGCAGATCAGCAAACTGCTCAAAGTTTTGTCGAATGCCCGAAACTGCTTGGCACGCGCGGCAAGATATACAAAACCGGCGATCTCGGCCGCTACTTGCCGGACGGCAATATCGAATTTCTCGGTCGTTGTGATGATCAAGTGAAGTTGCGCGGAATGCGCATCGAGCTTTGCGAAATTGAAAGCGCTTTGCGTCAACATCCCGCCGTCGCGGATTGCACCGTTGTTCTCGCAAAAACCGCGCGAGGCGAGCAACGGTTGGCCGCCTACATCCAAACAGCTTGGCCGATCACGTCTGAGCAACTATCCGGTTTTCTCAAAGAATCCCTCCCCACGCACATGATTCCTTCCGCCTATATTGATATGAAAACGATTCCACGAACCAGCAGTGGAAAGGTCGATCGCAACGCACTGCCTCCCATTGCAGATGTACAGGTCGCGACGGCGCGTAATTATACGGCGCCATTGACGCCGTTCGAAAACGAGATCGCGAAAATTTGGTCGGACGTGTTGCTGATCGAAAAGGTTGGCGCGAATTGGGATTTCCTGGAAATCGGCGGACACTCTTTGAGCGCGATGCAGGTTGCGGCGCGCATCATGGACCGGTTCCAAGTGGAGATTCCGCTCGCCGACTTTTTCTACAACGGCACCGTGGCCGAGCAGGCGCGGATGGTGTTGCAGAACATTGCGCGAAAGCAGTCTCAAACCGGAGTTAGGCCAACAATCTCCGCGTCGTGACCTCGAGATTGAACAGGCATTCTCGAGTTCATTGAGGTGGGTTGAGTTTCATTTGCGTCGGACGTTTTCACGCGTAGGTTGCATTATGAAAGCACCAGAAATAGCTCACGGGAGAATGATTTGCCACTCGCAGGGGTTAGGCACGGTTACTCGCGAAATGGTGGTTCAGCGCGCACGCGAAATCGCCATCATTAACGGACGCGGACCTAATCACTACACGCGCGACGATTTTCTGGAAGCCAAGCGCGAACTCGTTGGCAACGAGGCTGTCGAAACCGACGACAACGAATTTGAAGGTGTGAACGCGCTGACGACCTGGGACGAAGATCCGGGTACCAGCGGCCACGAAGTTGACCACACCGTTCCCAACGACGAACAAACGATCAATGAAGAATTAGTTCAGGAAGGGCTCGAAGAAGCTGAACACGACACGATGGTCGAAGGCGCCAAAGCTAGTCCAGGTGCCGAATAAACCAGCGCTATGACGCTGCAATTCCGAGACCGCTGCGAGGCGGGACGGTTGCTGGCGGAAAAACTAAACCGTTTTCGCGAGCGTGAGGATGTTGTTATCCTAGCGCTTCCTCGTGGTGGCGTTCCGGTTGCGTTTGAAATTGCGATGGCATTGCACGCGCCGCTGGAAGTGTTTGTGGTACGCAAGCTCGGTGTGCCGGGACACGAAGAACTGGCGATGGGCGCCATTGCCTCCGGCAACACGTCGTATATCAACGAAGATATTGTG
>JAQGOW010000644.1 GCA_028293405.1 Verrucomicrobiales bacterium | reverse complement strand
ATCTCGTAAAACCTTTCAGCCCGGCCCAATTGCACGCGGCCATTCATCTGGCCAACTCACCAGATTTTGCGATCGCGATGTCCGGCACCCAAACGTCAAATATACGTGGACAATGAGCCTTTCACATCTACCGTCTAACGAAGTGAACTCACCTGCCGCGAAAAACCCGATCCGCGTTTTGCTCGCCGATGATCATGAGATCATCCGGTTGGGCACAGCGACATTTCTCAAAACCCTGATCGGGTGCGACATTTGCGCGGAGACAGCGGACGGCCGCGAGGCGCTCAAGCTGGCGGAGCAAACTCATCCTGATGTGGCCGTGATTGATCTCGGCTTACCCGGTCTCAATGGATTGGAAGTCACGCGGCAAATGCGGCGGCAGCTGCCAAACACAGAAGTCGTCGTGCTCACCGGCGATGGTTCGGCGGAAATGACACAACGCGCCTACGAGTCCGGCGCCAAGGCCTTCATCCTCAAAGTCGATGCGTCGGCGCATCTGGCCGAGGCCGTGCAAACCGTCGCTGAACATCGGTTCTATGTGACACCCCAGGCACACGCCACGCTTCATCTTAAAAAACCAGCCAAGCCCGTGGCCACCACGTCCGCGCGAGCCAAACGCCTGACCAGCCGCGAGCGTGATGTGATCCAGTTATTGGCCGAAGGCGAGAGCAACAAGGAAGTCGGCGGCTCGCTAGGCATCAGCGTCAAAACCGTGGAAACCCATCGCGCCGCCATCATGAAGAAGTTGAAACTCGCGCGGTTCAGCGATCTCGTCCGCTACGCCATTCTCCACAAAATTATCCACGCGTAGCTCACTTAACCACTTACTTGGAGCAAATAAGATTTTTCAGTGCTTCTGCGAGCCGAATTTCGGTAAAGGGTTTGTCGAGGCGAGCGGACACACCTAAGGTCTTGAACTCCTCGGCTACCGCTTCTTCCAGTTGTCCGCTTGTTACCAGGACAGGAATATCAGGCAACATCCGGCGAAGAGCGCGGATGAAATTCAATCCATCCATATGAGGCATATGGATGTCTGTTATGTTGGCACGCAAGTTGGCTCTATTTTCCGCTGCCTTGATCAAGGCATCTGCGCCGTCCGTGGCGGTCAACGGTTCAAAGTTAAGCCGGCGCAAAACCGCGCGCGCCACCTCTCGCACGATTGGTTCATCATCTACGAGCAGAATGGTTTCTCCATTGCCACGAAAAGGCGCTTCCCCAATGGCTGGTGGTTTGACCTCCTTGCCTGCCTCCTCGGCAGGAACATGGACGGTGAAGGTGGAACCGTGGCCGGGTTGTGAGTAAACATGGATAAATCCACCGTGACCTTTCACGATGCCCATGACGGTCGATAATCCAAGCCCCGTTCCTTTGTTTGGTCCCTTGGTCGTGAAGAACGGATCGAAGATCTGGTCCAGAATTTCCGGCGGAATTCCAGTGCCAGTATCACGCACCCGAATGACAAGATAACGGCCAGCCTTGGCGTCGGGAATCCCGCTCGCATAAGTGGTATCAACTTCGATTGCATCCGCTTCAAGCGTCAAGATGCCGCCGAAAGGCATGGCGTCGCGGGCATTGATGCACAAATTGAGCAGGACCTGATCCAGTTGCGTGGAGTCGCCCAAGACGGTGGGAAGATTCGAATTGCTCTTAAACACTATCTGGATGTTTTTCGGGAAAGTGCCCTGCATCATCTTTTGCATTTCGAGCAGCAAATGCCTGGGCTGGATAGAAACGCGCTCACCTTCAGCGCCTTTAGCAAAGGTCAACAATTGGCGTACCATTTCCGCGCCCCGTTTGGAGCTGCTTTCAATCATCTCGATGATCCGCGAAGCATCGGGATATTGCATTTTCAAGATTTCCACGCCCATCATGATAGGCGCGAGTGCGTTATTCAGGTCGTGCGCCACTCCGCTCGCCAATGTGCCGATCGATTCCAGGCGTTGAGAACGAAGAGCGAGACGTTCGGCTTCGCGACGTTCCGTGATATTTTCATGCGCCACGACCACGCACACCTTACCTTCATTCGGGAAGCGGGTGACCCGCCCTATAAACCAATGGTTTTCCGTGGGCGACTGAAAGTTGTATTCCAAGGTAAAGTTCGCCTTTGCGCCATCAATTACCGCCCGAATGCCAACGGCAATTTCACCTTCTTTAGAACCGTCCACTTTCACGGCCTCATCGCATACCTGCAAATAATTGTCTCCTACCTTTGCTCGCTGAGGTAAAAGCGGATTCCCGTCGGCGCATTCGCGCCACGCTTGATTGGTAGCGAGAATACGGCCTTCCTCATCCAGCACACAAAGGTAAGTCGAGAGCGCGTCAATAGTAGCTTGCGCAAAACGGCCTGCTTCATGGAGCGCTTCTTCGGCCAGCTTGCGTTCGACAATTTCGGATTGCAGGGTTTTATTGATTCCTCGCAGTTCTGAAGTTCGGTCGTCCACGAGCAATTCCAAGGCAAGGGTGTTGAAGCGCGCCGCCTGCAGGAAAGACCATTTTTCCGTGAGAGCATGTGCGAACTGCAAAACTTCAATCGCATCGAACGGTTTTTTTAAAATCAATAGCCGTTCAGACGAGCCGAGCGTTTCCATCATCTCCTCCCAGGAACGGTCTGAAAAAGCGGTGCAAAGCACAACTTGAAGATCGGGATCCGCTTCCCACAACTTTTGGGTTGTCTCCAATCCGTCCCAACCGGGCGGCATGCGGACGTCCATGAAAACCATCGCGTAGCGCCGACCTGCTTTGATTGCAGCCTGCACGAAGCGCAACGCCTCCTCGCCCTGAAAGGCAAAATCCATTTCAAAGTGAGCGCGTTGTTTCCGGATTGCGCGCGAGCTTCCCAGCAGTTCCGCTTCCGCAGTGTCAAAGTCGCTATCGCTTGAATCGACGTTAAGGATTTTTCGAAAGTCTTGATGAATCGCTTCGTTGTCATCAACGATCAGGATACGACGATTTTGCTGCAAACCTGTGATGGGCTGTGAAAGTTGTTCAGAGCCCGCGGCACATTTTATTTTCATAAGTATAAAGTTTATTTTCGGTCGCTACCCAGCGGCAGCAACAGGGTGAAGGTGGCGCCCGTTCCCACGCCATCACTTTGGACCGTAAGCGACCCACCCATTTCCCGGGCTGCAATCGCGCCGCTGTGCAGGCCGAAGCCATGACCATGTTTTTTGGTGGTGAACCGATGGCCAAAGATGCGGGTGAGATTCTCGGGTGGAATTCCAATGCCGTTGTCGATGACGCTCAACGCGACATGGTCAGGGCCGCTGGCGATTCGAAAGGTCAACTGCTTGTCCTCGCGGCCACTGTCTGTGAGCGCATGTTTTGCATTGCGGATCAGGTTGACAAGAATTTGCAGCCCTTTGTGCTTATCTACCAGAACGACTGGCACGTCGAAAAATTCGCGGACCACTTTGATGTGGTGCCGCCTTAAAGCGCCCTCATTCAGGCGCAGGGCATCTTCGAGCAGATCCTGAATCGGCATTGGCTCTCGATTACCGCCCATATCCTTAGCGTGATTTTGCTGCATGGTGATGACGCTCTTGATGTGCTCAATATTGGCACTGAGCGATTTGACTTCATCGAGCACGGCCTTTTGCTCTTCAGAAAGTCTGACAGCAAGTTTGCTCAGAAATTCCGGCAATTTCTTTCCCGCAGTATCGGTGGTTAAAAATTCAGAAAGATCGCCAGCATGTTCGCGCAACAGTTCTGCCGTTCTGGTCACACTGCTGATCCGTGTATTGCGGACTTTTTCGGAAATGATCGAGCAGGAGACATTAACACTATTCAATACGTTGCCAACGTTATGGAGCACGCTGGTCGCGACATCGGACATGCCGGCCTGGCGCGACGCAATTTGTATCTGTTTATTCGCTTCTTCCAGCGTTTCCTCCGCCCGCTTACGCTCCGTGATGTCACTGGCAATACCGGTGAGACGAATCAGTTTGCCATCAGCATCCCGGACTTGAAATCCACGGTCATGGACCCACCGAACCGTGCCATCAGGACGTACGACGCGATATTCGAGGTTCACCTGCGGTGCGTCTTCCATCAATGTGGCGAAGACGGAGAAGACACGCTCACGGTCTTCCGGGTAGAGGGAGTCTGCCCAATCCTGAGGACGAATATAGAGGTCGTCTCGTTTGCGACCCCAGATTCGTTCATAGCCAATACTAACGTACTGCATGCCTTTGAAGTCAGGTGGAGCGATCCAAAAGGTGTCTGAAATATGGTCGGCCAACTGACGAAATTTCTCCTCGCTGTTACGCAGGGCTTCATCCACTGAAATTCGCGCCAGCGCGCCGCCGCATTGGTCCGCCAGGCTTTGCAAGGTTGCTAAGTTTTGTTTCGTATAAGCACCATGTGTGTAGCTCTGAATTGAGAGAGCCCCAACGTTCTGATCCCGGTACCGAATCGGAACAAACATGAGCGAAGCGGAGGGACGAGTGGTGTCACCGATTGGCCTTGTGCCAGATAGGAAGGTATCTGTGTTTTCCCGCAGAATCAGTTTCCCCCCGGAATTTAAAATCTGCCTTTGTAATTCAGAAACGAGGTCACTAGCGACGGGGTGTTCGGCAAAACGTTTTCCTTTGAACGTGTCCATCCGCAAAACCGGGCGCATCACATCTTTGTCTGAATCGTAAAGTGAGACCCAGCAACAATCCCAGGTAAGGAGGGTATCGGAAACCTCCATGATGAGCTGTCCCGCTTCTTTTGCTGACGACGCCGAACTCAAAGCTCGACTCAGTTTTGAGAAGGCC
>JAQGOW010000594.1 GCA_028293405.1 Verrucomicrobiales bacterium | reverse complement strand
CACAATCGCGCGCATCAATTCGATGAAGTAGGTCGTGGGGATGAAGAATCCAATCTCGTAAAAAATCCAGGGCATCGTTTCGCGCGGAAAAATAAATCCGGAGAAAAACACCGATGGCAAAATCAACGCCATCGACATCTGCATCGCCTGCATTTGATTCTGCGCACGTGTTGAAACGAGCAACCCCATGCTCAATAGCGTGAACACATAGATCACCGTGGCGACAAACATCGAAATCACGCTCCCGGCGATCGGCACCATAAACAGCCAGTGCATGATCGCGAACAGCGTCGTCGCCATCACCAGGCCGATGCACATATACGGCGTCAGTTTTCCGAGCATCAAACCCCATCGCGACAACGGGCTGACCAGCAGTTGTTCCAACGTCCCACGTTCCCGTTCTCGCACCAACGACATCGCGCTCGCAAAGGTCGTCGCAATTTGCAAATCAACCCCGATCACACCCGTCACAAAAAAATTGGGGCTACGCAACGCGGGGTTATATAGCACCTGCGGTCGCACCTCGATCGGCACCTGGGTCCGTCCGCTCTCCTGCAACAGCGACACAACCGATTGTCGCAACGTCACAGCCAAAGCTGTATTCAAAGCCTGAAGAGCCGGCGTCGAACTCGATCCATCAATCAACACCTGCACATGCGCCGTGCGCCCGGCGTGAAGTTCCCGCGTAAAGTCCGGCGGAATCTGCACCGCTGCCCACGCCTTGCCTCGCCGCATGATCGTCCGCACATCCTCCAGGCTTTGCGCCTCGCCCGTCACTCGAAACGTTCCCGTATTCGCAAACCGATCAATCAACTGCCTGCTCTCCACCGTCCGATCCTGATCCAGCACCACCAACGACATGTTCTTGATGTCGTTATCGAGCGCATATCCGAACGCGATCATTTCCACCAATGGCGGAAAGAACATGAAAAACAACGTCATCGGGTCGCGCATTACCGCGATAAATTCTTTGTAAAGCACCGCAACGAATCCGCGGAATGGCGATTTCAAGCGGCCGCCTCCTGCAATTCCCGATCGCGATTGGCCGTTAAAGCGACAAACACATCCTCGAGCGATGGCGAAATTTGCCGGATATCAACACGCGTGATATCGACGCGCGCGAGTTCGTTTCGAATCGCCTCATCAGGCAACGATTGATCGACCAACAGCCGCATCGATTGCCCGAACACCGTCGACGTCCGCACTCCGTTCATCCGATGCACAAGTTGCAAAGCCTTCGTCACGTGTTCGCAAGTCACATCCAACCGTTTCGTCCCCGGCGGATTCACTTCCGGCAAAGTTTTCAAATCATCCGGCAACCCGCAAACGATCAACTTCGACATATGAATGTAGCCGACGTGCGAGCATCGCTCCGCTTCATCCATGTAATGCGTCGTCACAAACAGCGTCATGCCTCGACTGGAAAATTCGAACAACAAATCCCAAAGCTCGCGTCGCGCCACCGGATCGATACCCGCCGTCGGTTCATCCAGAAACAACACCTGCGGATCATGCAACAACGAACACGACATCGCGAGCCGCTGCCGCCATCCACCAGACAGGTTTGCTGCCCTCCTCGTTAGAAACGGTTCCAGATGCGTCAGCTTGATCAACTGTTCCCGCTTCTGTGCCAGCGCGTCACCACTCAGCCCATAAAGCCGCCCGTAAAACGTCATGTTCTCGTAAACAGTCAGTTCGTCATATAACGAGAACTGCTGCGACATATACCCGATGATCGGTTTGATCTCCTCCGTCTGTCGCGACACATCGAACCCGGCGATCTTGGCCGCGCCTTCAGTAGGTTGCAGCAACCCGCACAACATTCGAATCACCGTCGACTTCCCTGAACCGTTGGGGCCGAGAAATCCAAAAATCGAACCCTTCGCAATCTTGAACGACACATGATCAACAGCCGTGAAATGACCAAACCGTTTGGTCAACCCGTCACATTCAATCATGGTCTCGGTCGGCATAAAAAAATTACCGCACGCTCTCTGGCACATTCGCAAATGTCGCGTCGACCGACATACCAGGCCGCAATTCATTCACTGGTTCCAACCGAATCTTAATCCCAAAAGTCTGCTTCATCCGCTCCTCGACCGTCTGCACATTGCGCGGCGTAAATTCTGCGACTCGCGCAATTTGCTCAACTGTTCCTTTGAATGTTTTGTTGGGAAAAGAATCCACCTTCACCATCACCGTATCGCCCACCTTGATATAACCCAGCCACGCCTCGGGAACATAAACGCGCACCCAAATATCATCCGCGAGCACGAGCGTGGCGACCTCGCGATTCGGTCCCAGCACATCGCCAACTTTCACGCTCAACACTTCCAACACCGTGTTCGTCGGCGAGAAAACTTTCATCTCACGAACCTGCGTCTCCAGCTCCGCAACGTCCGCCTTCGCTTGCATAATGCGTTCCGACCTGGTTCCTGCTTCGAGCAATTCCAACCGACTCTTCGCCGCCGCCGCCGTCTTCTCCAACGAATGCACGCGATTGACCGCACGATCATATTCCTCCGGTGAAATCGTGTGAGTCGCGATCAACTCCGCGCTCCGCTTCTCCTCTTTGCGCGCGAGATCGAGTTGTGTCGTTTGCGCCTCCCATTCGCTTTTGGCGGTCGCAAGTTCCTGCGGACGCGGTCCCGCAACCAACTCCTGCAACAACGCATTGGCCCGCTCCAACCGCGACGGCAATTCACTCGCCTCGAGTTGCACAATCAACTCACCGGTTTTGAGCAAATCACCTTCACGCGCGAAAATCTTTTCCACCCGTCCGCCATAACGCGAAGCAACGTGAACTTCATCGGTCTCAATGGTGCCCGAAACAGAATCGGTGCGATGAGGAGCGCACGAAATGAGGCAAACAACCGCGCTAAGCAAAAGGATGGTTTTACAAACCATGCCTACCACATGCCATGGATTCGGAAAAAATACAGGACGAACTGAGTTTGTCGGAGTGCGGACGTCCACGTCCGCAGCAGCATCAGCACGCATTCGACGTCCCTATCAATTGAACGACTTCAAAATCCCCGCCGGCAACTCTGGATCGCTAATCGAGAAAATCCGGTCCGACAAATCATTCAACGCCATGCGCGTGCTTTCAAATCGCTTCGACAACTGTTCAAAAATCGACGCCAGATCATATTTCTGCGCGAGCCGATGCCCACTCGCCGCGCGATAGTTCGCCCGGCCCATATCTTCGTAGTAGCGCATGTTCGGAAATCCACGCCGTTCATTGCGCGCACGAATCCGCTCTGGAAACACGCCCGACATAAACAGCGTTTGATTGCCGATGTGCGCTTGAATGCAAAAAGTCGTGCGATCATCCGCCGTTTGCAGCGCCGCCAGCATCTCAAACAAATAGTCGAGCGGCTTTTTGCTCCCCGGCACGTCGCAATGCGTATTTTGCTCGTGCGAAAACTCGCTCATAACTTCGGCGACATAATCCGCGACACTTC
>JAQGOW010000521.1 GCA_028293405.1 Verrucomicrobiales bacterium | reverse complement strand
GACGTCGCAATGCCCTACCATGGATCGCAAGGCGGCCCGGGCGGACGAGGCGGCGCCTCGTCCCTACCCTCTGGAACTGCATACTGAGCAGCCACTCACGTCAAATACATGGATCGATAATTATTTCGCAAAAATAATTTTCACTTGGACAGCCTTTGTCCAAGTGAGGTTGTTACGCTCAACGCATGAAAATTGAAAATGCTATGGAAAATCAACTGACGGTGGGGACCGGTTTGGCAGAAATCAGTGGTGTGAATCGGCCCTCCGGGAATCGAAATAGTTGGGTGCGAGACGTTGTGCCGTGGGATGAACCGGTGAATGGGGCGGAGTTGTTGGACGAGTTGACCGCTACCGTGCGGCGATTTGTGGTGCTCCCCAATTGCGGGGCAGAGGCGATGGCGCTCTGGATCCTGCATACTTATGCATTCGAGTTGCGGGATGTCAGCACGTATGTGGGGATTGAATCACCGGAGAAGCGGTGTGGGAAAACCACTTTGTTAGGATTGTTGAGTGAGTTGGTAAATCGGCCTGTCGTCGCGGCGAATATTTCGTCGCCGGCGTTTTTCCGTGTGATTGAGGAGACCAAGCCGACGTTGTTGATCGATGAAGCAGATACTTTTTTGCAGGGGAATGATGAGTTAAGAGGAATTTTGAATTCTGGGTATGCGAAGAAGACGGCGTTTGTTGTGCGGATGGCGAATGAAGCGTTAGCACGCGGCCACCGGGCATCGGCCTTCGAACCAATACCAGACGAACAGCAAAACAATCGAATATCGAACCCGAACGTTGGGATTGCGAATGAAAATCGAAAAAGTTCGGAGTCGAGTGGAATGAGGTTGGCGCGGTTTTCGAGTTGGTGCCCGAAGGCGGTGGCGGCGATCGGACGGTTACCGGAGACCTTGGCGGATCGGTGTATCGTGATGCGGATGCAACGCAAGATGGTCGCGGAAAAGTGTGAGCGGCTGAAGAGTTTGGACGGAGAAATTTTGCGCCGGAAATGCGCGAGGTTTGTGCAGGATCACGCCGAGGAAATTCAGTCGGCCCAGCCAACGATTCCGGAGGCATTGAACGATCGGGCGGCGGACATTTGGGAGCCGCTGTTTGTGTTGGCCGATATTGCTAGCGATTTGAACCAACAACACAGAAAAGCTGACGGGAAATCTTTCACAGAAGGGAACAAAGGAAACGAAGTAATGGTTGAGAGTCCAGGGGCGAAAGTCGAAGGCCAGAAAAATGGAATTGCCGAAGACGCTGCGGGAGGTGGCGCGCCTGGAGAGATTGAACATCAACTCTGCACGGCCGTACCTGTGGTTAATAAGAAGAGCTGGGCGGTCATTGCGAGGGATGCGGCGTTGGGGTTGACGGCGGCCACGCAGCAGGCGCATCCGATCGGATCCCTTTTGTTGGATGTGAAGTTGGCGTTCATGACGAAAGACAGGGAGAAAATGTTTAGTCGAGACATCGTGGAGGTATTGTTGCTGCGGAAACTTCGGCCTTGGACAGAAATGACGCGGGGAAGGGAAATCAATGAGTTCATGCTGGCGCAGATTTTGCGCAGGTACGGGGTTCGGACACGAACGGTGTGGATCGATGGACAATCGGCAAAAGGATATGTGCGGTCCGACTTTGAAGAGCTATTCAGCCGTTACATTCCGCAGTCGGAATTTGAAGCATTGAGGGAAGAAATCATGCCGGAATCCCAAGCGGCCGCGTACGAGCGCAGGAATGAATTGGCGAGGGCAGAGGCTGAGCGCAGGAGGCAAGAGGCCGAGCTCAGAGCCATGACAGCGCGAACGGGAAACATGTTGAAGCTTCTGGGGAAGCTGTGAAGCTAAGAAACGGTGGAAGTGAGAGTGAAGGTGAAAGTGGAAGGGTTGAATTCCTGTCACGACGAAGTCGGCGTCGCACCGAACGTCTGCCTCGCACGGACCGTCCGGCTCGCGCCGAACGGTTGAAGGGCCGATACGTGATCGGCGGATAATGGTTGTTCGATGTGTTCTTTTTGCATAAGTGACCTTTCGTTACGATGGGCGTTAGTGCTCACCGGGCACCAACATGCGTGCGGGTGGATTGTGGGCAGGAAGTTACGGCTTGTGCAAAAACTGTAGAGACAGGAGAGAGAGGAAGGAGAGGAGAGACAAAAGCAGCACTTTTTGTTGACTAAATTGAACTTTGAAGGCGGCAAGGCACGAGGCCTGCTGGGGCGTTCGAGGATGTGAGATCACGCTGTCTGTTGCCGAAACTGAATGGGAAAAGGAACGAGAGCAGAAAACGAAGTGAGACGCAGCCATTCGGCACTTTTGCCTCGCAACTGCAGTTTCATCCCGTAATTTGCCCTCATGAGTCTGGAGCAATCTCCGAAATCGCGGACTCGCTTAGGTAAATAGTCGATGCGCGCACCGCGAAGACCCCCACTCGTTCGCGCTGACGTTTTGGACGATTTGCGCGTGCGGTCAAATGCGAAGTTTCGATCGGAACAGATCAAACACACTGCGCGAATCCTACTCGGCCTCGTTGTCGGGATGGCGCTCTATTGCGGTCCTTACGTTTGGCTAACGCAACACGGCTTTTACATCCCACATAATGATGGCGGATCGGACAACCGCGAAACCTGGTATCCGGCATACTGCGGTAAAGCGTATATGGGTCGGACAATACAAGAAGGAAGAGAGCCGCACGTCACCCTCACCGCCGTGGGAGTTTTCTACCTCCCACTTATCGTTGTAGATCGTCTCACCACTCACAAAACTCGATTCAATGCGTGGTAGGTAGAGCGGACTGGTTGAGATCAGCAAATCCTGCCGAACGCGTTTACCTGGTAGCGGCCACGTTCAATTGCTATTAGCCCAAAAGTCTATGTAGCACGTCGACACAACGGAATTGTGAACTTCGTTTAGTTTCCTTTAGAATACGTCCGATGGAACTTCCACTCACTCTGCAAACAGCTCTACGGGCTCGGACGATAGTCCCTTTTGTTGGGGCTGGAGTTTCAATGGCAGTAACAAGCAAGAATACCGGCAACCGCTTGTTTCCAAGTTGGACTGAGCTGTTAGAACGCGCGGCTGATCGTCTGAGATTAGAAAATAAGGTCACCGATTCCACCTATGTGTCGTCAGCCATCGACATCGTACCTCCGGACTATTTAGGCGCCGCCCGTCATGCCAGACAGGCGTTAGGCCCACTTTGGCATCAGTTCCTAAAGGAGCAGTTCGATATACCGGCTGATGCTGTCGCGGAAGCATCTTTACGTTTGGCTAAAGACATATGGTCGATGGGAAGCAGTCTTGTCGTAACCACAAATTACGACAACGTTCTGCGTTGGGCTTGCCCTGTCAGTCGCCAAGTTGAGGTTTGGGATATTGAAGCGCCTGTGGAAATGGCTCATTTTCTCCAAGGCAAAGCGAAGCCGACAATCTGGCATCTTCACGGCCAAATTTCTAACGCAGCTAACATTATTTTGACGCCGGACGGCTACTCATTGCTATATCCTGACGATCAAAACACGGCGACAAGGTATAAGGCCGCTCTAGCAACGCTTCGAAATCAATTTGTAGCGAAGAATTTTTTGTTTGTGGGCTGGAGTTTTGCCGACGTCTCTTTTGGTTCCCAATTGGAGGAAGTGGTTAAAATCTTCGCCGGAGCATCAGGACCACATTACGCGCTTGTGCCGAAAACTCAGTTAAATGCTCTTGCGGCACGGAATTTACCGGTCGAGCTCGTGCCTTTTGATGATTTCGGAAAGCCGCTCGACGATCTGTTGGCGAAAATAGTCAGTTTAGTTGGAGTGGACCCAACGCCCTCAGCCATAACCAGCACACTACCCGTGGCGAATCCGCAAAATTATACTTTTCTTATTCCTTATCGCGAAAAAGGCTCGCAAGTCATCGGGCGCGAAGATGCTTTAAAAGCGGTCCGTAAGCAACTCGTGGAGGGGCGCCGGACGAATATCGGACACACTGCTGCGTTCCAAGGGGTCGGCGGTTTAGGCAAAACTCAGCTCGCGGTGGAATATTGTTATCGTTTTAAAACTGAGTATCCGCACGGGGTAATTTGGCTGAATGCAGATCAGGATATCGACAGTCAACTAATTAATATTGCAGAAAAAGCTGGGTGGGTACCACCAAACTCGATTAATTCGCTGAAGCTTTTGACAGCGAAGCAGCGGCTTCGATCGAGTTCACAATGTTTGCTTGTCTTTGATAATTTAATCTCAGTAGATCGGATCAAGGATTACTTGCCTGAAGCACATGCATCACCTCACATACTCATCACAAGCCGCTTAAATCATCCTGGTTTTGAAGATGTCGCACTGGAAATTTTGACACCGGCAGAGTC
>JAQGOW010000495.1 GCA_028293405.1 Verrucomicrobiales bacterium | reverse complement strand
CGGGTAACTACACTGCACATGCAACGGGCGCGCCGCAATCGTACGGCCAAACAAAAGGCAACTTGGTCCGTATTTGTCCGCGGGATAGTCTTCGATGATTTCGGCGTTTTCCACGGCTTCCCGAATTTCCCGAACAGTGATGTGACGCAAAACGGTTTGATCAACGGCGAGTCGCGAAAACTCGAATTGGCTCGAAATGATTTTTTGGCGGATGGCGTCAATCATCAGCAGTTTGAAAGCTACCCGGTTGGCACCCCGAATCAAGAGCGCCGATTGTCAAATGTAGACTTGTCTGGGCAGAGCATGAGGGTAGTTTTTAGCCATGAAATCGAAATATGCACTGGTTGCCGCGCTGTCACTCGCGGCTGTGATTGCGTTTGCGCAGGAAACAAAAAGCGCCAAGTCGGCAGGGGCTGACAAATCCGCTCCGCTGAAGAAAATCGGCACCCTCGAAGCGACGAATTATTATAACAAAATGATGATCGTCACCGGAAAAGTCGTGCAGGTGTCGGTTCGTCCGACGATTACGTTCCTCAACTTGGATCAGCCGTATCCGAATTCCCCATTCGCGGCGATCATCTTCCCGAGCGCCACGAATCAGTTCCCCGACATCAAAAAATTGAAGGGCAAAAACGTTGAACTCAAAGGCAAGGTGGCCGAGCACGGTGGCAAGCCACAAATCGTGCTGAATAACTCCAATCAGTTGCAGGTGATTGAAACCAAAGCAACCGAGTCGCCCGAAACGAAGTAATTAATACTTCTTCGAGAATTTCTTCTTAGAATCTTCGTCCTGCTTTTCAGCTCCGCCTTCGGGTGGGGCTGATTTTGTTTCGACGTTCGACTCTTCTTTTGCGGGCGCCACGGCAGGCTGAGCGCTTTCTTGTTGGACAGCTTCAACAAAAGCCATACGCAAACTGGTCAGGCTCTGCTTGAGCAGGCCTTCTTCTTGTTTGTCGAGGTTGCCTTTGGTCTTGGCCTCGATCATTTCCAACTGATCGATGAAATAGCGCGCGTTATCGAGATTAATTTCCTTGTTGCCGGTTTGCGGATGAGGCGCGTGCCCGAGGAAAATCAATGCCATGTTGGAGTTCTGAACTACCATGTTGGCAAATAACCCCGACATCATCTCCTCGCGCGTCATATCGCCCTGCTCAACCTTTTGCTCGCTCATATATAATCAGGTGTTCGGACGGTGTTTGCGGTGATGTTTAATTTCCGCCATTAAAAAACCAATCAAATACTTGAGCCGCGGTTCTACTTCAACCGTTTCAAGAATTGTTTGTCGCTCAACGGGGCCCGGCAACAGTGCGCACGAAACGAGGTCGGCGAGCTGATCGGCGTCGTTCAATTTGTCGAGATAGGCGACGATCTCTTTCACTGACAAAACTGCCGCAGCTTCTTTGTCCTTGGTCTTCACTTTGGGTGTGACCGGAAACGGAAACGGCAGACCTAGCTGAATTCGTTCGGTGACGAGGTCTCGCACTTTTGCCAGCAGCGCGTCGATGGCGACGTTTTCCTTTGTCGGCGCCTGTAACGGGCGGACGCGACAAACTCGATACGGTTTATATTTAGTGGTTTTCGTGATTTCAACGCGCGTGATCCCCTGCAAAATCAGGTGCGATGTGCCGTCCGGATTATCAACGCTAACGCGGACCAGGCCGAGACCGGCGACTCCCATGGGAGTTTCGCGAGTGTAATTCGGCCGCTGCATGGCGACGATGAACATCCGTTCACCCAAAAGAGTGTCGGCGAGCATTTTCCGATAGCGCGGTTCGAATATATACAATGGCAACAACGCCTGCGGGAACAGCGTCACATTGGGCAGGGTCATCACTGGGACCTCGCACGGAATTTCCATGAAGATAATTTAAGTTGGCGCGTCTATTTAGCAAGACGGATGCGGTTCGGCTTGCCAACATTCAACGATTCTCTGCATAATAATTCCCATGAGAGGTAAAGCATTTCTAATCATTCTAGTGATCATTGTCCTTGGCTTGGGCGCGGCGTTGATCGTGACAAACCAGCATGCAGTCGAAGAAACTCACAAGCGCGACGCCGCCATTAAAACCCTTTCGAACACAGTCGTCGAAGTCAAAGGCAAGCGCGATGAATTAGTTACGGTTAACAACACGTTGTCGAATACGCTCGCTTCAACGCGCGTGGATTTCTCGAACAAGTTGCTCGCCGCAGAAGCTGACCGCGACGCGACCGCTGCGAAATTGGCAAAGGCTCAAGCTGAAGCGAAAGCCGCGGCCGACGCTGCCAAAACCGAGGTGGAAGCACGCGATAAAAAGATTTCTGACCTGGAAGGTCAGAATCTGACGTTGGATAAACAGGCGACCGATTTGCGGGGCTCAATCACCAAGCTCGAAGGCCAAATTACCGATACCGAGAAGAAGCTCGCCAGTTCCGAAGGCGAACGCGGTTTCCTGTTGAAGGAATTGGACCGTCTGCGCGCCGAAAAGGCTGATTTGGAAAAGAAATTCAACGACCTCGCTGCCTTGCGCGACCAGGTGCACAAGTTGAAGGAAGAACTTTCCATCGCTCGTCGTCTCGACTGGATTCGCCGTGGTATTGCCGATGCGTTTTCGCAAAAAGGCGGCGAACGCCAGATTGCTGCGCGGCCTGAACCGGTTGCTGCGACTCCCGGCCTGAACGTCGAAGTGAAAACCGACGGCACCAGCACGATCAGCACCCCTGCTCCAGTCGGTTCGGACGCTCCAAACGCGACGAAACCGTAATCGAAATAATAACAAGTTTGTGTTTGCCGCTAAGGACGAAACCTTAGCGGCAAATTTGTTTTCGGCCTCAACCCTTACAGATGCGGGATTTTTCCTTTGTAACGCGCCATAATAGCGTCGTTGTTGGTGCTGTCGCTGTTAGCACTACCCCACACTTCTGGTTTGCCGCCAACCGCGACGATGCGAGCGGCTGCTTCCACGAGAATCCCGTGCAAAATAAATGCGCTGCTGATCGTGGAAGTCGGGCCGATGCGTTGTGGCAAGCCTTCAATACTGACGACGGCATCACCGACCGGCCCGCAGTTGTCGATGACGAGGTCGGCAATGTCGGTCAGTTTTTTTCCTGACGAATGGCGCGAGGTGACTTGTGCAACGTATTCGACACTGGAAATTGCAATGACTCGAGCGCCCCGCGCTTTTGCTTCCAAAGCCATTTCCATCGGGACTGCATTGCGACCGGAATTTGAAATGATAAACAACAGGTCGCCAGCGCTCATCGAATATCGAGTGAGCACTTGTTTGGCATAACCTTCTTTGCGCTCCCACTCGGTGCTCGCGGTGGCGTTAATGTGGACCATTAGATTCTCGTCAAGAATCGGGATGACGCGAGCCAATCCGCCAGCGCGATAAAACACTTCTTCAGCCAGCGCGTGCGAGTGACCAGACCCAAACGCATAAAGAAACCGGTCTTTCATTAACGTTTCGTGAACCCAATCAGCGGCTCGGTCCATCGCTGCACGTTGCGTGTTCGTGACGGCGGCAAGTTGCGCCTGGGCCGCTTTGAGATAGTCGTCCATATAACGCGTCATGATCGCGAGCTTATCAGATGAGCGCGCGTGTGAGGCAAGTTTCGATTTGCTGGGCACGCGAACGTGCTCTACAACGCTGCTATGTCACGCACGTTCTCTCGCCGGAATTTCCTTCGCACTTGTGCCACAACGGTTGCGATCGCGCCGCTGCTTTCATTCGGCAAAGGGTCCCCATATCGCTTCTGCGCGTTTGAAAAGCCTTTGCAGTTTTTGAGCTATGACGCCATGGCGGCGTTGATCGCAGAAAGTGGATTTGACGGCGTCGAAGCGACCGTGCGCAAAGGCGGACACGTTTTGCCAGAGCGCGTGGAGGAGGATTTGCCGAAGATGCTAGACGCCTTGAAAAAGCACGGCCTCGAGATGACAATTCTCACGTCGGACATCAACAACGCCAATCAGCCGCAGGCTCACAAAGTTTTAGCGACAGCCAAAAAACTCGGCATCACACGTTACCGGATGCTTTGGTACCAATACGACTTGTCGAAGCCGGTGCGACCGCAACTCGAGGCGATTCGACCACAGGTAAAGGATCTGGCTGCCATGAATCGCGAGTTGGGTGTGACTGCGCTATATCAGAATCATTCGGGTGCGAAGATGGTTGGCGCGCCGTTATGGGATATTTACGAAATCATTCGAGAGCACGATCCGAAGCAAATCTCCATCGCATATGATATAATGCATGCGACGGCTGAAGGCGGCCTTGATTGGCCGATCCAGTTTAATTTGATTCAATCACATCTGGGCGCTGTTTACGTCAAAGATTTCAACTGGGAAAATCATAAAACAAAAGCCGCCCCGCTCGGCACGGGTCAGCTCGACCACAACTTTTTCGCGCT
>JAQGOW010000426.1 GCA_028293405.1 Verrucomicrobiales bacterium | reverse complement strand
AACAATTTCTTCGGGCGAAGCACTGAACATATAAAATTTCAGTGAAACGATAACCCACGCCGTCCAAAGCACACCCGCACTGGCGGCAATTACCGGCGGTGAAATTTCGGCAATCGCGACGGCGAGCACTAAAGCAATTCCGGGCGCGACCATAATGAAATAGTGGCGATAAAACGAAAACCCGGGCGCAACTGCCACCACGCCGGCAGCTAGAATTCCGAACAAAAATAACCGCTTCCAAAGTGGTATACGTTTGTTTGCCACAACGCAAATGACCGCGCCCAGGGCGCAGCAAGCGGTGACCTGCATCCAAGGGGCGCTGTCGTTCCAAACGTTGTGCAGAGCGGTAATGCCTTTCGAAAGCGGTTCACTGTGTGAGCCGGCGTATTTTGTTGTCCAAAGCCAAAAGGTCTTAAAACAACCAACAGCCCACATCCATGCGCAAACAATTGTATATGGCGCGAGCCATCCAAGAGTGTAACTGATGCGCAGTGACGGTTTGGCGCGAGCGGCGGCGATCCAGGCTACGAATGCAAACCCCATTAACCCAAAAAACAGCCCCGGCTGCTTGCACAGGAACGACAGTCCCATTAGAGCCCCGCCGATAAAGACGTCACTCCGGCGTCCGCTTTCAGTTGCCCGGAGCAAAAAATAAAATCCGCTCAACGCTGCCAAAACGACGAAATGGGTCGCCTGCGCGGCAAACCCCATCAGGGACGGATCGAGCGTCGTGAACGCAAAGAACAATGCGCCAAGAACCCCAGCGACGGTGCCAGAAAGTTTTTTTCCGATCAGGTACACGACCAGCACACTTAGAGCGTTGACCAGCGCCAGCCCAATGTGAATGCCTACCGGCGTTTGTCCAAAGACCGCCATCATCGCAGCGTAAGCGAGGTAAGTGCCCGGGAGCTTGATATTGTAGAGGTATTTGTAAAGCGGGTTGCCGCTAAGAATCAGTTGGCCGCCATAGGCGTATTCACCTTCGTCGCGTTCGAGTGCAGTGTCGCCGATGCGCAAGCGGACGTAGCCGACGAAAAGAATCGTCAGGAACACCAGCACGAGAGGCAACCAACGCCAGCGAAGGTTTGCTGTAGCACTCTTGGGTTGTTCGTCCATAGCCACTGTTAGTGCTCGTCTTCGACGATGTGAAAACGACGCTGGGACCGACGCGTTCGCCACAGGGACAACGAAGTGTAGAACAGAACGACGATCGCGTAGGCGATAACGCCCAGCGCAATTGCGCCGGGGAATGAATCCACTGGAGTGGAATAGAGCAGGGCCGCACCGACGATGCCGGTCAGAATCGTCTCACCTAAAAGCGACAGCAGAACGAGGCCTAGTCGTGTGTTCGAAATTCGTTCGGAATACCAAAGCCGATATGCGTCTTCACCCATCGAGCGCATCAGCCACGCGGAATGGAAATTCCGCGCCGCAACTAGCAGGCCAGTCGTCGTGATGATAACCGCAGTCAATGGCCAGTGTGCGAAGGTGACGCAGAGCACGATGTTGAGCAGCACGCCCCAGCGCCAGCCGAGTTTTTTGGCGATGGGATTTCCTTCGAGCGCCAGATTGGGAGTCGCAACCCACGTGCTGAAAAAATCCATGCTGCGGCCGAAGAACAGCAACGCGAGCATCAGGAAATAATCCGGACTGCCGAAAGCGAGACTCTCGGAAATGGGGTAGAGCCTCGTCACGTTCGCAGCACAAATTTATTGCTTGCCGTAAATCTCGTCGGGATTTACCAGGCGCGGTTCCGTAACTTTGTCGCTCGAACTGTTTTCCACGCTGCGGAAAAAGCAGGAACGATAACCTTCGTGACACGCGGCGCCCTTCTGTTCGACTTGAATCAAGAGCGTGTCACCATCGCAATCGAACGAAATGTCTTTAACATTTTGCGTGTGACCGCTGGATTCGCCTTTCATCCAATATTTCTGGCGTGAGCGACTCCAGAAGTGGGTCTTGCCAGTTTTCACCGTGTCTTCGAGCGACGCGCGGTTCATCCATGCCATCATGAGAACGCGGCCGTTGGTATGGTCTTGAATAATCGCGGGGATGAGGCCTTCGGAGTTAAATTTCAGTTTGTCGTAGAAGCTCATAGGAACTGGTAGTTATTTCGCTGTCATTTCGGCCCGCGCTTTTTCAATTGTCACAGTCTGTTTATCTGATTGCGGCAGGAAAGTGAAGCCCGCAGCGGCAATGATCAAAATGAATGCGACAATGTGGTTCCAACGAATTTGCGCCTGCAGCGCGTAAACTGCGAACACGCTAAACACCAATAGCGTGATGATTTCCTGGACGACTTTCAGTTGGACGACGTTGTAAGCGCCAAACCCCCAGCGGTTTGCCGGAACCATAAGACAATATTCGAAAAACGCGATGCCCCAGCTCACGAGGATGGCCTGCCAGAGAGGAACCGTTTTAAAACGCAAATGCCCGTACCAAGCGACGGTCATGAAGATGTTTGAGAAAACCAGCAGGACGATCGGGAGAATTCGAGACTGAATCATAGTGGGATCAAAAGGGAACTGCGCGTCAGAGACGGACCGGGATATTTTGTTTCGCCAAATAGTGTTTCACATCGGCGACGGTATAAGTGCCGTAGTGGAAAATGCTCGCGGCCAAAACGGCGTCCGCTTTGCCTTCGACCAAAACAGAAGCCATGTGTTCGAGTGTTCCAGCGCCGCCACTCGCAACAACCGGAACGCCAACCGATTCGCTGATTCGCCGAGTGATCACTAAATCAAAACCAGCTTTGGTTCCGTCCGCATCAATGCTGTTCAAAACAATTTCGCCCGCGCCGAGTGCCACCGCTTTTTTCGCCCACTCAACCGCGTCGAGCCCAGTGGCTTTGCGGCCGCCATGCGAGAAAACTTCCCAACGATCCGGCGCAACTTTTTTGGCGTCGATGGAAACGACAATGCACTGGCTGCCAAATTTTTCCGCGCCTTCGCGAATGAGATTCGGATTGGACAGCGCAGAAGAATTGATGCTCGTTTTATCCGCGCCGGCCTTGAGCATCGTGTGCATGTCTTCGACGCTCTTGATTCCGCCGCCGACAGTCAGCGGCATGAAACAATGGTCCGCAGCGCGTTGAATGACATCGATCATCGTGCTGCGACCGTGCGCGCTGGCGGTGATGTCGAAAAACACCATTTCATCCGCGCCCTGATCGTTGTAACGGATGGCTAGTTCGACCGGATCGCCAACGTTACGGAGTTCGCCAGCTTCGGCTTTGCCGAACTGAACGCCGCGGGTGACTTTGCCGTCATGGACGTCGAGACATGGAATGACACGTTTTGCGAGCATGCGCGATAAGTGTATGGGCTGCGGCTATTGTTGCAACTGCTGCATGTAGAGATCGTCCACTTTCAGGCCGCTGGATTTCGCCATCTTTGCGTCACTTAACGCTTCGGCGCGTTTGCCAAGATCGTGAAATGCGCGGGAACGTTCGAGGTAGATGTCTGGCTGATTCGCGTTGATGCGCAGAATTTGAGTGTAATCGTCGATCGCTTCGGCGTGACGTCCGAGTTTGCGTTTCGCCATTGCGCGTTCGTAAAGGACAGGAATGTTGTCGGGATTCGATCGGAGAAACGTGTCGTAATCGCG
>JAQGOW010000401.1 GCA_028293405.1 Verrucomicrobiales bacterium | reverse complement strand
GCGTTGCGGCAACCGGCATGTAAACAGTATCGCCGTCAGTTTCCAGAAAGTTCAGCAGCTTAAGAGAACCCATCTGCGGAACCATCGATGCCACCAGTGACAACCTGTTATTTCCTGCGATTGCGTTGGTCAAACTTCCTTGCAGCACTTCGCCAACGAACGTGTTCGTGAACGGTACAGGCGTGAACAAGACAAACCCTTTTCCCACCGGCATGGGGCAATTAGTGCTCCAACCATCGTGGTAAATTGACGGGGCGGCGAATCGCTGCTGACTAATATCCCACAAATAAACGGCAGCGGAATCAGGCGCGTTCGGGATTACTACGCTGACGACGTCATTGCTGGTCCGAAGCGGATTCGCGCAGAAAGTGTAGCCCGTGGGGAAAGTAATTTGAACATAGCCGACCGCGTTGACGCTAAATTGAGCGTGCCCGGAGAAGCCCACGACTGTAGGCATCCACAACAACACCCGAATGAAATGGGTTGCCCGCCTCATGCTCTGTCAACGTAACTCTTCGCAGTCTCTGAGCAAGCTTTTTACAATCGTGGGCCTTGCGGGAAAAGCTTACGCCGACGCTCCACAAAAAAAGAAGCCGCCCGTGATACGAGCGACTTCTTGAAATGTTTATGATATCGCGACGTCAGTTATCAACCGCCCACTTCGGCGCGAGCTTCCGCTGCCAAAGGTGTGCTGAGGTAACGTTCGCCAGTCGAACAAGCGATGGTCACGATGGTCTTGCCTTTATTTTCCGGACGCTTGGCGACTTCAATTGCGGCAACAACGTTCGCTCCTGTGGAAATACCAACGAGAATGCCCTCTTCTTTCGCCAGGCGACGCGCCATCGCGAATGCATCGTCGTTCGAGACTTCGACGCATTCCGCAATTTGCAAATTACCTTTGCTGTCTTTGAGGCGAAGATTCTTCGGGATGAAACCGGCGCCTGTGCCTTGAATCTTGTGCGGACCAGGCTTGAGCGGCTGGCCGGCGAGCGTTTGCGCAATAACCGGCGAATCCTTCGGTTCGACGGCGATGGCCTGAAACGACGGTTTGCGCGGTTTGATGACTTCAACACAACCAGTGATCGTTCCACCGGTTCCGACTGCTGAAATAAGGATGTCCACTTTACCATCTGTATCCGCCCAAATTTCTTCGGCGGTCGTTTTCATGTGGATCTTGGGATTGGCCTCGTTTTCGAATTGCTGCGGGATCCAAGAGTTCGGCGTCTCCTTCGCAATTTGTTCTGCGCGAGCAATCGCGCCTTTCATGCCTTCGCTGCCAGGAGTCAGTACGACCTTGGCACCGAGCATCGCCAACAATGTGCGGCGTTCGAGAGACATCGTCTCTGGCATGGTGAGAATCAGTTTGTAGCCTTTGGCAGCGGCGACAAACGCCAGCGCGATACCAGTATTACCGCTCGTCGGTTCGATGATGACCGTGTCTTTTTTGAGGATTCCGCGCGTTTCCGCGTCCTCAATCATCGCCATACCGATACGATCTTTGACGCTGCCGAGCGGATTGAAAAATTCGCACTTCAGCAAAATATTGGCATCAACGCCAGCGGTGACTTTGTTCAGTCGGACCAAAGGAGTGCGGCCAACTGTTTCGACAATGCTATTATAAATTCGTCCCATAAATATTGGTGATTGCTAGCCATGAATCTTGTCCCAACTACATGACAGGGCAAGCGATTTTTTAAATGAGAAGGGAACAAGACTTGCGTCCCGCAGTATTAGTTGCTTAATTCCCGCACAGCAGGTTGTTCAAAAATAATATGGCTACGACATTCAAGTCAAAGGCTTCTCTTCAGACCCGAATTTTTCTCGTGGAAGACCACGCAATGGTCCGCGAAGGGCTGGCTGATGCCATCAAACGCGAGCCGGACCTCACCGTTTGCGGTGAAGCTGACGATGCCGGTAAAGCTGCGCAAATGATCCAAACCGCCAAACCGGATTTGGCCATCGTTGATCTTGGATTGAAAAATTCGAACGGTCTCGACCTGATCAAAAACCTCCACGTGCAAAATCCGGCTCTGCCGATCCTGGTGGTTTCGATGTACGAAGAATCCATTTACGGCGAACGCGCGATGCGAGCCGGCGCGAAGGGTTTCATCACGAAACAGGAAGCGATTCAGGACGTCCTGAAAGCGATTCGCCAAATCCTCGCCGGGGAAATTTACCTGAGCGAAAAATTAAAGACCCAAATTGCGCGAAAAATCGTGGGCCATGGAATCGGTGAACCGCGACCCACGGATAAACTGTCCGATCGCGAATTGCAAATTCTGACCTTCATCGGCGAAGGCCGCAGCGCACGGCAAATGGCCGAATCTCTGCATCTCGATATCAGCACCGTCGAAACCTACCGTTCGCGCATCAAAGAAAAGCTTGGATTCAACGACACCAACGAACTTTTGCAATACGCAATCCGCTGGCGTCAGGGTCAAGGGTCCTAGGGGTTTTGTAGTGCATATCCCTACACAAGCGTAAATTGTCCTGCGACAACTAGTTGCCGTCGCAGCTTGACAGACAAGTTTAGGAACTTTTGTAAGCTATTCGCGCACCGATGGCAGGGGCACCGAACCACGCCGGCGTTAAACAAAAAGGGAACTGGGCACGGGATAAAATTGTTATGCTAGCTATTCGTTACATGCCATCGGTTCCTTTTTTTGACTGCCATTCCGGTTCACCGATGAATTCGTTCCTTGCGCACGCGCTAGATTTCTGGACGAATACGCGCCGTGAAGTTTGCGATCTGCAACGAGATTTTCGCCGATTGGCATCTGCAAGATGCGATGGGTTTTGCGCGCAAACTCGGTTATCAAGGAATCGAAATTGCCCCCTACACGATCGCTCCGTCGGTGAATCAGGTGTCCGCTGCTGAACGCGCCGAACTCCGCAAAGCCGCCGAGCGCATCGGAATCGAAATCTGCGGCATACATTGGGTCCTCATAGGGGTCGAGGGCATGTATCTCAACCATCCGAACACCCCGGTGCAAAACCGCACGCGCCAATACCTTCGCGATCTCGTGGATTTTTGTGCGGACATCGGCGGCAAAATCATGGTGGTTGGATCGCCCAAACAGCGCATGGTCATGCAGGAAGTCAGTTCCGCACGCGCGTGGGCAATTGCTACCGACACGTTTCGCGACGCCGTCAAAACTGCCGAGGATCGAGGCGTCACCATCTGCATCGAGCCGCTTGCGCCGACGGAAACGAACTTCATCAACACCGCCTACGAAGCGGTTGAGTTCGCCCGGCAATTCAACAGCCCTGCGATGAAAGTTATTCTCGACGTGAAAGCAATGTGTTCGGAAGAACTATCCATTCCGAAAATCATTACCGAATCGACACCGCATTTTGCGCACTTTCACGCAAACGACAAAAATCTAAAAGGACCAGGCTTCGGCAAAGTTGATTTTCATCCGATCGCCACAGCACTGAAGCAATCGGGTTACAACGGCTTTGTGTCGGTCGAAGTGTTCAAGTTCGACGAAGGCCCGGAAGTCATCGCAACCAAAAGCCTCCAATACTTGCGCGAGGTTTTCGAGTTGAATAAATCGCAAGACGCTGCGACCTAATTTAATGACCAAGACAGCAATCATCACCGGAGCGGGCAGCGGCGTTGGACGGGCGATCGCGATTGCTTTGGCTCGCGAGCAGTGGAAGTTGACGATCGTTGGACGACAAAAAGCACCCTTGGAAGAAACCAAGCGCATGGCTGAAAGCGCCGACGTATTGGTCGCTCCATGTGACCTGCGCGACGAAGCTGACGTCACAAAAATGGTTCAACAAGCGCGCGAGCGATTTGGGTTCGTGTCTACATTAATCTATGCCGCCGGCATCAACGTTCCACGCCGAAGTTGGTCAGAAGTCAGCACAGAAGATTTTCGCAGCATTCTCGATACGAATCTCACCGGCGCCTTTTTTTGCTCACGGGCACTCATCGGTGAGATGCGCAAAAACAGCAACGGCACCATCGTCCACATCGTGTCCGATGCCGCCAAGCAAGCCAGCGCCAAATCCGGGGTGGCCTATTCCGCATCGAAATTCGCGCAAGCCGGGCTTGTGCAATCGATCAACGCTGAAGAACGCGGCAACGGCATTCGCGCGTGCGCAATTTTTCCCGGCGACATCAACACTCCCCTGCTCGACAAACGTCAATCACCACCACCGCCGGAAGCTCGCGCAAAAATGTTGCGACCCGAAGACATCGCCCAATGCGTTTTGCTCGCGTTGAATTTGCCGGAGCGCGCAATTGTCGAAGAAATTGTGATCCGTCCGCGCTGATCGTCCGCTCACTAGAACGACACACCGAAACCGATATTCACCGAAATCGCGCCGGTAAAATCTACCTGAGCGACTCGTGAACCGATGCGATGCTGATACGTTCCCAGGTCCTGCCACTTAACGCCGACGAAAATGCGTTCGTCGGGATAAATTGGCACGGCCAGATTTCCCGCAAGAAATCCTCCAACTAACACCCCGAGCGATTCGCTCGAGCCACGTTGCGTCGGCGGATTATCCTCGGGAGTTAAACTCGAACTCGCCGGGAGAAACACCTGCTCACGAAAGCCAAATGAGCTATCGAACACCGCCAGGCCCACGCCACCGGCAAAATCGAGTTCCAATCGATTACAAATCGGCAGATGCAGTTTCGGTCCCAACTGAAGCTGCCACACGTTAGCATCGAAGTGGCGATCCGACACCACCGTCGCCATCTGTCCATTGGCGGCGACGCTGCGCATCGGAATGTCGCTGAGTAAAGAGGTTCCGAGACTTCCGGCAAACGGCCCATTGTAAGGAGCCGCGGGCACGCTGAGCGTATCAAACACCAGATCTTGCGGGATAGCGTAGGCATCGGTCGTTACCAGCACCGGCGCGGTGACCGTCTTGTCTTCATTCACATCGATCTTCGTAAAACCAAATGAAGTTTCGATGCCCCAATACCACTTCTCCGATTGGCAGATTATCCGTTCGTATGCCATTTGAAAACCCTGGCGCGGATCATCGTTCTTAACATCGGCGAACGGCTGCGATGCTGCGCTATGCATCGAAATCGTGTTGGCGCTGTGATTCCATTGACTGTCGTTTTTGTAACCCCAGTAAGTTGTCGTGTTCGGATATCCTTGATCGCTGTGATTGTTGCCTGTGGAATCGACGTAGTTATAGCCGTCGTCGTAAGTGTGATTGGCTCCAGACGACGCCGGACCGGGATTCGTGATACGATAACCGCCGAATCCTTTGAACGTCGTGCGAATGTTCAAACCCAATTCGTAATATAAACTAAAGCTATTTAATGGGCGAATGGGTGGCAGAGGTTTGACCGCATTCAATCGCGCGATCTCGCGTTGCACCGCTTCTTCACTTTTGCTAAAGGGCTCGTTCTCTTGGGCATTTGCGAAACCAGCGATCAGAACACCAGCGACAATAACTAGGCGAAGGGATGTCATAGCGAGTCGTATAGTTGATCGTGAGATTACCGCACACTCGCCCAAACACACAGTGGGCGATACAGTACTTGGACCTCAGGGTTTTGCCTTGTCAGCAACTCGTGCATAAATTTTTTAAAAAACTTCTGCACAACCTTGCAGAGAACCGCTAAGAATATCGGCCGCGAGCAATGAAAGGTTTGTTCATCACATTCGAAGGCACTGAAGGCAGCGGAAAATCCACACAGATAGCTTTGTTGGAAGAACGCTTGCTCGCGGCCGGTCACGTCGTCCAAATGCTGCGCGAACCGGGCGGCACCCCGATTGGCGAGGAAATTCGCCACACGCTCAAACACAGCGAATTCAATCGCGGGATGAAACCCGAAACCGAATTGCTCCTGATGAACGCCGCCCGCGCTCAACTCGTGCGCGAAGTCATCCGCCCTGCCCTCGATGCCGGCGAGGTCGTCCTGTGCGACCGCTTTTACGATTCCACTCTTGCCTATCAGGGATACGGTCGCGGCCTGGATTTGAAGTGGGTCCAAACAATCGTTGATTTTGCAGTGGGCGATATTCGTCCGGATATAACTTTGCTTCTCACGGTGCCCGTTTCCATCAGTGAAGCGCGACGTCTTGCGCGTCAGCCTCTCCTAATCTCGGTGCCGGCGACAAAATCCCCCCGCACACCCAAGCTCGGCTTCATTCGCGATCGCATGGAAGAAGCTGACCGCGCGTTTTTCGAACGTGTTGAAGAAGGCTACCAGGCGATTGCTGGCGCTGACAAAAAACGCATCAAGCCGATCGATGGAACGCAATCGGTCGACAAAGTGACTGAAGAAATTTGGGCGCAGGTGTCTCGTCTGCTTTAGATGTTCTGAGCGAAAGCCAACAGGCTGCGGTACTCCGCCATGATCGTCTTCAGGGCCACGAGAATTGCTTCCGCTTGAAGCTGTGTCGGCGCGCCATGCGGTGTTTCGAAAATGATTTCAAACGGCACAGGAACCACTTCAGCAGGAGCGGCGAGAATCCCTTCGTATGCCTTATATATAATGCCATCACGCGCCGCAAAACCGTCGATCGTTGCATTCACATTCCTTGGCAAAATCTTTCCAGCTTCACGCAAGGCTGGTCGAATCAACGCTTCGGTCAACGTATGTCCGCGCACAAAACCATAAATTCCATCACTGGTATCGTCGGCGTGCAATTGAATGATGCCGTGAAAATGGCGCAGCCGCAGTTCCTTCTCCAACAGTTGCACTTCAGGCTCGGCCGAATTCTTCCAAAACTCGCGATTCAAATCCTTCCCCGCGCGCGAGTGACGCGTGTTGTCCTCGAAACCCGTGGGATTACAAACAGGATACGCGTCAATTCGATAACCTTCAGCGAGCGCCGGTTGTTCCGACAACTCCCGCAAAA
>JAQGOW010000370.1 GCA_028293405.1 Verrucomicrobiales bacterium | reverse complement strand
GGGGTAGCCAGTATAGGCCCAGCGAGAAAGATTCATCGGGGTGATGCCGGGATGCCCCATGGTTTCAAGACGGGTGATGATTTCGACGTTGGAAATATTGTCGGCCATGGATTGGTTGATCATTTCCCGGACGTCGGTTGGAAGTCGGGCGATTTTGCAGGTGGGATGAGGACGGGGGCGGCCCCCAACCTGAGGGTAACTCGCTGGTGTTGAATGGTTTGAAGTAGCGGCATTGTCGGTTGCTGTATTAATATAATGTATCTTTTTGAGGAGGAGTGTAGCAGCGCCACTTGGACAAAGGCTGTCCAAGTGAAAAATTATTTTTTTCTTCCGTAGTGACTGATTAGCGGGGTTTTTTAGCCACGAATGGAACACAGATCGAACACGGATTTATGAAGATGAATCGAGGGAACTTACTAATCAGCCGGACCGGTGTTCGGTAGGAGGCTGGGAGCAACGTCCCAAACAAGATTCGTTGCCGTGTTGCGGACGAGTTTCGGTTTGTCGCTCAGAGCTGTAGTCAAGAATTTAACAGGCAGATTGGGCGGCGGATCAATCGCGAGCATTGCAGCTCAACGATTCGTGCGAGCGCTGTGGGCGAAAACTTCTTGCTCAATCCTATCGAGGCTACTTTGGGCAGCATTTGCAAGTTGCGGGTCTGTATCGTGCGACAACTTCTGCAACACCGGAATCGCGTCTCTTGCATGTTGTCCGTACACGCGCAAGACTATCGCAGCCATTGCTCGACAACCAGCAGAACCACCCTGCGCCTCACGAATCAGGACGGGCACGACACAGTGCGGGTCACCCTTTACCTCGCCCAATGCACGCAGGGCCGTTTCCCGCAATGATTCATCAGAGCCTTCCACTACCGTCAGAAGCATCGGCACAGCTGTCGCAGAATCGATTTGGCTTCTATGACAAAGACTCGCAATCTTTTCAATCACGACCGATCGCCGCTGAATGTTAAACGGGACATTCGTTACGCTGAAAGCCAGAGCATTGATACCAGCAGGCCCGTTCGTTCGATAATCTCCGCCATCATCCTCATGTCGTCGACGTTAGTGACATTGTTAAAAACGCGCATCAGGTCCGGCAACATCGGTGCTGCGTTTGTTCCAAGAACTTCGAATCCCTGCTCAACATATTGGTGCTTCGTTTGCGCGCTTGCGTTAATCAGTGCGTGATCGATTTTAACAAAGCTCTTTCGCAAACGATCAGGAAGTTTCCTAAAGCCGTTTCCCAACCCGTCGATAATTGGGGTTTTTGCGACAGTCCATTGCAGCAGGACTGCAACTCCATTCGTGCCAATCGCACGCACTGCCTGCGCGGCAGTTTCAGCAGCTTGGACGGAATGACCGTCTGTTTGCTCGCTAGAGTTGTTGTACCGTTCCAACCACTCACTCAACGTCCGCCCATTGTAAGAAGGCTCCTTTTCCCGAAGGCTAAAGAAGCAAACCGCCACAACCGCTATCAGCCCACATGCGGCCAAGAGCAAAATTTTCCACCGTCGCCTCATGAGCTCATGCTGTCACAAAACAAAAACTGAACACGGATTTTCTATTAAGATGAATCAGCCGAATTTACTAATCAGGCCCGGCCCAAATGCGCGGTTGCTGAGCTTTAATGGCTTTAATGAAATCGATAACTCTGGACGCATTTGCGCGGATATTCGGATCGGCACTATCCACTTGTGTGCGCAAATACGGCAGCGCTTTCGTGCCGAGAACTGAGAGGCATATCCACCCGCGTCGACTATCGCGCTCTGCAAGCTCGACGAGGCGATCCGCGCCGGGAATGGTGCGGTGCCGAGAGAGAAATCGGATTGGAGCGGAATCTTTTGCAACCAACCATTTCACAAACAGTGGCGCTGCGTTGGTTCCAATGGCACCGATCGCATCAATGGCTTCGTTAACATCATACGAACTGTAAGCAATATTAGTCGAAATCAGCACGGTGCGATCCAACCACTCACTCAACTTCCGCCCATGATAAGAAGGCTCTTTCTCCCGAAGACAAAAGAAACAAACCGCCACAACGGCAATCAAACCGCATGCGCTAAGAAGCAGGATTTTGCGGGTGCGAGTCATGGGTTCTTAATTCTTGATCGACGCGGCATTCGTGAGGACTTCGGGTGCGATACTGTTGAGCGCGTTGGTTGCACCGAATCTTACTGTTCTATCAGAATCGTTAAGCACGATCTTCAACGTGGGTATAGCCGAACGAGCCTGCTCGCCGAATGCCTGGAGCGTCCAGATTGCAAAAAAGCGGCCATTCGTAATGCTCACCTGTCGAGTAATGAATGGGACGACAATCTCGGGTTGCAGTCTCAATTGACCGAGGGCGGTGATGGCTCGAACACGCGCCTCGTCGTTGCGGTTTTGGGCGATTTGCAGAAGCACCGGCACTGCGGAGTCGGCGCCGTTGGTTCGCATTAGTTCGGCCATCGTGCCGATGGCGTGAGCGGCCAGACGGGTCTGCAATTCGTCCGTCGACGTTCGTGCAAAATCGACAAAGAAATCAAAAGCATCTTTACCAAGGTGCTGCATGACATCGACGAGAACGCCTATGACTACACTGTTCGTCGTCGCGCGGAATCGCTGTTCCAATTCGGGGAGGCATTGCAACGCGTTTGTTCCGAGGATGGCGAATCCGTAGTTCGCCCAAGCCGCTTTGGCAGTTTTTTCATAGACAAACGAACGCACAGGTTTGGTTCCAGCGATAAATCGCGGCAGTCGATTGGAGATTTTTTGGATTTGTTCACCGCGAATAATGCTCGCTTCACTGCACCACTGCATCAGAGACGGAATCGCGTTTGTCCCAATCTGCAGAACGGCATCCTGGGCTGTGCGTCGCTGCTGTGCACTGACGTAACCACTCGAGATTCTCAACCACTCACTTAACGTCCGCCCATTATAAGAAGGCTCATCGTCGCGGAGGCAGAAGAAGCAAACGGCGACAACCGCAACCACGCCACATGCGCTCAGGAGCAAAATCCTCCATCGTCGCCTCATTTTATCACTTGGCTGGATCGATCAATGTCAGCACAACGGAACTATCAACTGCCGTTGGCATCGCGTGTCAGAGTTAAATACTCATCGACCGTCCGACCCACCGGGAGCTTCCCGCGCCCGCGCCATTTTTCAAAAGCCGATTTGCCGGCGCGAGATATTGGTTGAGTGGAATGCAGTAAATATTCCTGGAGCCAATTCGCAACGGCCTTTGCTTCCGATGCTGGAAGCTGCCGGATTGTATCCTCAATTTCCGCTGCCGTGCTCATTACACAAAAGGTACGCAGACGATAACTACCCGACAAGGCGCAATTTTCTCCGATCTGCTCACACGACGAGGTTTGCAGTTCAAAGATCGACATTCGCCTTCCCACCTAAGCATTTCTGCTCACAATCAATTCCTGTCCTTCCCAATCTTGTCACACACAAGACTTGCCCCGTAACATCCCGAACACGACATTGTGTCGAAGCAGTAATGGATAAACCAATCATGACACCGGCGCCGGGCGAGCGCATCTTGCGGTTCGTGGGCGACCGCGTGCGCTTCAGCTTACGGATGCCACACGGTTTCCCGGCGAACGGTCGCGCGCTGTTGCGCACGAATCTCGGGAAAGCCGAACGCACGCGCCAGGAGATCATCAATACTCACGCGGGTAAAAATCCGATGTCGGTCGCGTTCTGGCGCGACATTCCGTTGCAACCGCAACCGACCGGTGACTGGTCCATTGAACTGCCGCTCACCGATGTCGGATTCTTCCGCGCCAAGGCTTACTTGATCGACAATCGCGGCATGCAAATCTGGCCGGACGGGCCCGATGCCGGCATCTCTGTTCATCCGGATATCTATCGCACGAACAACACGATTTACTGCGCCTTCGTCCGCATGTTCGGTGAAAACAAAACTGCGCGCAAAACGATCGATGAAGCGCGCGATAAGGAATTGGCCAAGCTCGATGAGCAAGGCTACACCGTCATTCCGCCGTCGGGAAAATTGCGCGACGTCATCCGCGAACTCCCGCACATCATCGACACACTCGGTTGTCGCATCCTGCACCTGCTCCCGATCAATCCGACGCCGACTGTCTTCGCTCGTATGGGCCGCTTCGGCAGTCCGTACGCGTGCCAGGATTTGACGGCCGTCGATCCGGAGTTGGTTGAGTTCGATGAACGCACCACCGGCATCGAGCAATTTTGCGAACTGACCACCGCCGCTCATCGTCGCGGCGCGCGTGTCTTTCTTGATTTCGTTATCAACCACACGGGCTGGGGCTCGACCCTTTACGAAAATCATCCTGAATGGTTTTTGCGCGAACCAGATGGCAAATTCGCCAGCCCCGGCGCGTGGGGGATCAAATGGGGCGACCTCGTTGAACTGGATCCCAACCACGTCGAGCTCTGGGAAGTTTTAGCGCAATCATTTCTAACGTGGTGCCGTCGTGGCGTCGATGGATTCCGTTGCGATGCCGGTTACAAAGTTCCGGTTCAAGTCTGGCAGTACATCGAAGCGCGCGTGCGCCAGGAATTTCCCGACACGCTGTTCTTATTGGAAGGCCTCGGGGGTCCGCTCGAATCGACCGAGAACCTGCTCACCAACGGCGGCATGCAGTGGGCCTACTCCGAGCTGTTCCAAAATTTTTCTCCGCAAGAAGTCGCGCACTATCTCGACTACAGCTTGCGCCAAAGCGAACGCGTCGGTGTTTACGTGCACTACAGCGAAACGCACGACAACAATCGTCTCGCCGCGGGCGGTGCGAAATGGTCGCTGATGCGTAATCGCCTCAGCGCTCTTGCCAGCGTTGCCGGTGGGTTTGGTTTTACGTGCGGGGTCGAATGGCTCGCGGACGAAAAAGTAAACGTCCACTCCGCGCGCGGGATGAGTTGGGGCAGCGAGACGAACATCATCGACCAGCTCGCCAACATCAATCGCCTCCTCGCTGAACACCCGTGCTTCTTCGATGGCGCGCTCATCAAGCGCGTCAGTGACGAAAATTCTCCAGTCCTCGCGTTGCGTCGCGACTCTGCTGAAGGGCTCGATCACGTCCTCGTTCTGGTAAACACCGACGCGAAAGAAAGTCGTTCACTAAAATTAGACGTCGGAATTTTCCAGGACCTCGGTTCGCCGCGGTTCGATTTACTCGGGCAAAAAACACCGTTGATCAGTTCGGACGAAAAATGGGTGACAATCACGGTCGACGCTGGAGACGCATATTGTTTATCCGCTACGCGCACACCCGCTGGCTTAAGCGGCAACGAGTATCGCACAACAAAATCACAAGCGGCGTGGGCGATCAGCGCGCTCAGCAAAGTTTTGTTGCCTGAAGATATCGGCCCGGCGTCAGGGCGCGATTTGGCCGAACGCGTCGCCTCCAATCCGCGCGAGTTCCTCGGCTCGATTCATCACATCGACCGCACCTATTCACGCCGCGACCTCCTCGGCGCACTCGACGGAGCGAAAGGAAAATTTCCGGAAGTCATTACGTGGAGCATGATCGATTCGCGCAGAATCACTCCAGTGCCGCCCAATCATTGGCTGCTTATCAAAGACTCGCGCCCGTTCCGCGCCACCTTGAAAGTCGCGGAGATCAAGCTGCAGGAGCACGTGGAATCCATCGAAGCCGGTGACAGTTATATCGCGTTTTTCGCTCCAAGGTCGCTCGCTGAATCAACCGATGCGGACCTGCAACTGGAACGCTACGCGCTCACGACCGAACGCATCGCTGGCACGGTGCGTTTCCTCGGTGCTAAGCCAAGTGTGTCGTCGAAAGTCGAATATGTGCCGGAAGACGCCACTGTTCTCCTGACCAACGGCCGCGGCGGCATGGCCCGACTCTGCGTTGACCTCGGCAGGATTCGATCCAAATACGATTGCGCTCTCGCCGCCAATTTACATCCTGAGTTTCCCGTCGACCGCCACGTTTTTGCAAAGCGCATTCGCGTTTGGGTCAATGCCAACGGTTTTATCACCGCGCTCAATTCCTTGAACATGGTCAGCTTCGAGATCGGCCCACCGGCTGTGTGGACGTTCACCGCCGATGCGGGCGACAGTCGCACCGTGGAAATTCAACTCACTGCCGACATGCTCGATGATTACAACACAACTGTGTTCCGGTTTTTCCGTCCCGCTGGAAAACCGTCTGAGTTGCCGGCGGATTTCGATGTGCGCCTGACCGTGCGTGTCGACATAGAAGACAGAAATTTTCATTACGAAACCAAACGCAACCCAGGAGCCGAGCATCATTTCGCGAGCAATTGCACGACGCTCGATCGACTGACTGGTTTTGAATTTGCGCCCGATGAAAATCGCCAGTTGCGCGTGGTCTCGACCAGCGGCATCTACCATCCCGAACCGGAATGGACGGAGCACGTTCCCCATCCAGTCGAAGCGTCTCGCGGTCAAACCGGTGACGGCGACGCCTACAGCCCTGGCTGGTTCGAGCTTCCGTTGGTGCGTGGTCAAAATGTTTCAGTTGTTCTTTCAGCGGACATTCCACCGGTGAGTTTTGACATTGTTGATGAAGTCGGAGCTACACGCAGCGTCATCAACAAACTCGCGTTAGATCGTGCTAAGTTCCCGCTTGCTGACGCGTTCGGTCAGCGCCTTGCACTTTCCGCTCGCGCTTACATTGTCCAACGCGGCGCTGGCGATACTGTCATCGCCGGCTACCCGTGGTTCCTCGATTGGGGCCGCGACACTTTCATTAGCGCACGAGGCATGCTCGCCGCTGGAATGATCGCCGACGTCGCGGACTTGCTCGTGGTCTTCGGCAAGTTTGAAGAAAACGGCACGATGCCGAACACCATTAACGGCGACAATGCCTCCA
>JAQGOW010000357.1 GCA_028293405.1 Verrucomicrobiales bacterium | reverse complement strand
CCTTGGATGCGGTGACTGGAAAACAACTTTGGAAATACGGCACCGAAGGCAAGATTGCCGGGTCCGCTAATTTCTTCGAACACAACGGCAAACCCAACTTGCTGATCGGTAGTTACGATTTCAAATTGCATTGTCTGGATGCAACGACCGGCAAATCGAATTGGACTTACGAAACCGGAAACTACGTCAACGGCACGCCTGCCATTGCGAACGGGCAAACGATTTTCGGCGGTTGCGACGCGATCATCCACATTATCTCGCTCGCGAATGGAACCAAGGTGAAGGAAATCCCGGCAGGCGCATATATCGCGGCGTCCGTCGCATTGGCCGATAACCGCGCATATTTCGGGCATTATGAAAACGAGTTTCTCTGTGTCGATTTAGGCGAGAGCAAAATTACCTGGCACTTTCGCGACCGCGACTTCCCATATTTCGCTGCGGCCGTGGTGACGAAAGATCGCGTGGTGTTCGGCGGTAATGATAAAGCGATTCATTGCGTCAATCGCGCCGATGGCAAATCGCAGTGGACTTTCAACACGCGCGGAAAAGTCGAAAGTTCGCCCGTGCTCGCCGGCGACAAAGTCGTTTGCGGTTCAGACGATGCCAGAGTCTATATTGTTGGGTTGGCCGACGGAAAAGAGCAGTGGAACTACGAACTGGGCCAGCCGGTGGTCAGTTCGCCTGCCGTCGCGGACGAGAAAATAGTGATAGGTTGTGACGACGGCACCGTCAATTGTTTTGGAACCAAAAAATGAGCGCAACGACTGAACAGCCCGTGCAAGCACCGCCGATCGAACACAAAACGACCGTCGGCAATTACTTTGTTTCGAATTATCCGCCCTTTTCATTTTGGAAACCGGACTTGGTTAGCGAGATCGTGCAATCACTTGAACGCCCGCCGCAGGCCGGAGTTCCGCTCGGCGTTTACCTGCACATTCCATTTTGCCGCAAGCGCTGCCATTTCTGTTATTTCAAGGTTTACACGGACAAAGATTCAGCAGCCATTCGTGGATATATAGACGCGGCGCTGCAGGAAATGGCGATTTATGCGAGCAAGCCGGTGATTGGCGGTCGTCCGGCGAACTTCGTTTATTTCGGTGGAGGCACGCCGTCGTTTTTGTCCGTCGACCAGTTGAAACATCTCACCGACGGGATGAAACGATTGATCCCGTGGACTGGCGTCGAAGAGGTCACGTTTGAATGCGAACCTGGAACGTTGACGACTCATAAGCTCGCCGCGATTCGTGAAATGGGTGTGACGCGTTTGAGTCTTGGTGTGGAAAATTTTGACGATCACATTTTGGAAATCAACGGGCGCGCCCATCACAGTAAGGAAATTGCGCGCGCCTACGCCTTTGCTCGGGAGCTTCAATTTCCGCAAATTAACGTCGACCTGATCGCGGGCATGGTTGAGGAAATGGACGCGAATTGGAAAGAGTGCGTTCGCAAAGTCATCGAGATGTCGCCGGACAGCGTGACAGTCTATCAGATGGAGATTCCGTTTAACACGACGATTTACAGGGAAATGAAAGCGGCGGGTAAATTGGTCGCGCCAGTGGCCGATTGGGAAGTCAAACGTAACTGGGTCGCGTATGCGTTCAGCGAACTGGAGAAGGCGGGCTACACCGTTGGCAGCGCGTATACGGCGGTGAAGGACAAAGCGAAAACGAAGTTCGTTTACCGCGATCGTTTGTGGGCTGGCGCAGATTTACTTGGCTTGGGCGTCGCGTCCTTTGGTCATCTGCAAGGGACGCATTACCAAAACCAACACGACTTTGATCCCTACGTCAAAGCGGTGCAGAGCGGCCAATTGCCGATTTACCGTGCGCTCACGCCGACTGCGGAAGAACGTTTGATTCGTGAGTTCGTGCTGCAACTAAAACTTGGTTCGGTCAGCGCCGATTATTTTAAAAACAAATTCGGTGTGGACGTGAAGCTGCGTTTTGCCGAGCCGTTGCAACGCTTGTCCGACTGGGGCTTTGCGTCGGTCAATGGTGACGCGATTCAACTGAACCGCGAGGGTCTGCTTCAAGTGGATCGACTGCTGCACGAGTTCTTTTTGCCCGAACACAGAAATGCGAGGTATGCGTGATGCGACGTGAACAAAACGTAGCAAATCCTGATGCGCCGTTTGGGCCGCGGGCCGTGTTTGCGGATAACTATCCGTTGGACGAATTCTACGCCGCGCGCAACACGCCGCTGCCGGTCATTGGCCGCATTGAAGCCGGTGAGATACCGGAGCCTTACCATTCGTTGCTCGTGCACAATGCCGACATGACCTCCAAGCTCGAGTCATTCCACAAAGGCAAAATCCACATCAAGCCCTTGGCGCGGCACACGACCGATAACGAATATTTCCGCGAAGTGGTGTTGCTCGCCGAACACTCGCTTAAACCCGTTGAGTTCGGCGCGATCAAAATTATTCTCGATCTATTCCCGAACGAAGCGCAGCAGGAAATTCTCGAGGAACGTCGTCCGTTGGGCAAAATTCTCACGCACCACAACATCGCATTCTCGAGCAAGCCGCGCGCTTACCTGCGCGTCGTTGCGGATAGTTTTATTCAATCAGCGCTAAAGCTCGATGGCGAAGCGTTCCTCTACGGACGCCGCAATACGTTGGTTGATGCCTGGGACCGGCCGCTCGCTGAAATTGTAGAAATCTTGCCGCCATGATCGAAAACTTTGATGCCATCATAATCGGCGCCGGCCCCGCCGGTTCGTCTGCGTCCGCGATTCTCGCTGAAAAGGGTCGCCGCGTTCTCGTCTTGGAACGCGAGAAATTTCCACGCTACCACATTGGCGAATCCTTGTTGCCGTTTACCTATGCGCCGCTGCAACGGCTTGGCCTTATCGACGAGATGAAGAAGTCCGCGTTCGTCAAAAAGTATAGCGTTCAATTTGTGTCAATGTCCGGAAAAGCGTCCCAGCCATTTTATTTTTACAACCGTTACGACAAAGACACCGTCGCGCAAACGTGGCAAGTGCTTCGTTCCGAATTCGATTCCATGCTGGTGCAGAACGCGCGCGAGCACGGCGCCACTGTCAGGGAAGAAACGACGGTTACCGAATTGATCAAAGAAGGCAACCGGGTTGTCGGTGTTCGTGCGAAGGACAAATCCGGCGCAGTGAACGAATACCGTGCGCCCATGACTCTGGATTGTTCAGGGAAAGAGTCCTTCACTGCCTCTCGAAACAATTGGCGGACGCGCGACCCGGAATTGAACAAAGTCGCAGTGTGGACCTATTACAAAGGCGCCAAGCGCGATGCTGGCATGGACGAGGGCGCGACGACTGTTGCTTTCGTTCCGGACAAAGGTTGGTTTTGGTACATCCCGTTGCACAACGACGTCGTGAGTGTTGGCGTGGTTGCCGAAGGCAAATATCTGACGCGCGATGGCGTGCGTGATACGAAAGAAATGTTTCACCGCGAAGTAGAGCAAAACGCCTGGATCAAGGAATACTGCTCTCACGGCCAAACGACCGGCCAATATTACATCACCAACGAGTACACATTTCATTCGCGTCACTGCGGCATGGACGGCTTGTTGCTTGTTGGCGATGCGTTCTGCTTTCTGGATCCCGTCTTTTCTTCCGGTGTCATGCTCGCCTTAAAGAGCGGTGTGATGGCCGGCGACCTGGTCGACGCAGCACTGACCGCGAACGACTTTTCAGCTCAGCGTTTCGTCGACTACGCGAAACATTTGCGCGAAGGCGTGGAGAACATGCGCAAATTGATCTATGCGTTTTACAATCCGGATTTCAGTTTTCGACTCGTCACCGACAAATACCCTGAAGCGGCAGGCTTGATCACAGATTGCCTTTCGGGAGACGTGAACAAAGACTTCTCGCAACTGTGGCGTTGGATCGAGGAATTCGTGCCTTTGCCCGAAAACCTGCCCTGCGGTGGTCCGGCAACCTGAAACAAACCGGGCTTGGCTCAAGCGGGAGCTGCTTCTACAATGGAAGCGGTGAATTCGCGATCTCTCAAACTTTCCGGTTTGCGGGTTCACCTTGCCCTCGCGCTACTTCTTCTAACGTCTGCAACGTTGCTCGCGCAACGCGTTTCTAATTGGCGCATCTACCGCGCGTCCGATGGTTTGCAGGAATCCATTTGTGTCGGTGTGAGCGTCAGCGCGCGTGGCGGGCTTTGGGTGCATCATCCCGACCGCAGTCGTGTGAGTTGGTTGGACGGATACGATGTGCGCAAAGTGGCCTTCCCCGGTCTGGCGTCCTCGCATATCTACGAGGGGCGCGTCGGCCAAATCTGGGCTCCCTATGCTGGCGGCGTTCAGGAATTCAAAGACGGCAATTGGGTGCGCTATCCAATTGAAGGGCTGGCCCGCAAGGGCGAAACCGTGCTGCTGCCGTTGCGTCAGGGGCAGGTCGTGGTGCTCTCCTCGGAGCGGCTCGTTTCGTTCACGACTGAACCGAGTGCCGAAGCGCTCACCATTCGTCAATCCAGTGCAACCGCCCTCGGCCATTTCACTGACATCGTCGGCAGTCATGACGGCGGTGCATGGATCGCCGCCGAACACGGCATAGGAAAATTTGCATCCGTTCGTCCACTCGACGCCGCGACACCACTCGCCGAACATCTGACGCCAGAAGCTCTCGGCGTGACGAACGTCACCGCGCTCGCGGAAGACGATGACGGCGGTATCACAGTCATTGCTCACACGCGCGACGGAAAAAAGCTGCCGTTATACTTCGACCAACAACGATGGACCACGCTGCCGATTTCTGTTCCCGATGCCATCCAGGCGTGGCGATCGCCCGATGGCACATTCTGGGAGTTAAGCCCGAACGCTTTAGTGCACTTGCGCAAAGTTGATTCGAAATGGCACAGCGACGATGAAGCGATTGCGGCACACTACTATGAAGCAGCATCCGATGCGAACGGCGCTTTTTGGGTAGCGACATCCGAAGGTCTTTATCGCTATGCGCCAATGATCTGGCAACCTGGCGCCGGGCTCGAAAGTTCCGGCTCGATGACAATCGCTGCTGGAAACGATCAACGACTCTGGGGCATCAATTCAACTACGTTATACGGATTCGAAGGTGCCGCATCGTCATCATTTCTGCTTCCGGCAGTTTTGCAGAATGCAGCCACTCCACCTGAAATCATTCAAGAACTCGCCGGCAAAAAGCTCTTGGTTGGCGGAGGCGATCATCTTTTCACGTTTGACACTTCGACCGGCAGTTTTTCCGCGCTGGTTCACCCCGCGCAGCGTAAGATTAAATTTGTTGGCGCGATGAAAGATGGCGCTGCTTGTATTCAAGTTTCGGCGGCAGACAACGAGGTTCACCTGGAACTTTTCGACGGCCAACAGTTCAAGCCAGTGCTGACACTGAGCACGAACGTTGTGGGATCCGAAATCCAGTTTGCGTTCGTTGCGCAAAACGGCAGCGTCTGGTTATCGGGTGACAAGGACGTCGCGTATTTGGCCGACGGCAAATGGCAGAAAACAGATCTTGGCGGCACGTCGTCAGGACCGCTCGTCGCCATGCTCGACGTTGCCCCAAACAAGCTGTGGGCTGCGGTGCACGATCGCATTGCGCAATTTAACGGCAAAGATTGGACGGTAGTTCGCTCGGGCTTTGATCGCGTCAATGGAATGATCAAAGGCCGCGACGGCAGCATTTGGGTTGCGAGCAACAACGGCGTGCACCGGTTTTACAAGGGAGATTGGGTCGCGAACGGTTTCGAAGAAGGCATCAATAGTCTGGCCGTGCAGCAGGTCGTGGAAGATTCGCTCGGGCACATCTGGGCGGCGACGGCGCGCGGGCTGAATATGTTCCATCCCGAAGCGGATAACGATCCTCCGCAAGCCACCATTCAGCCGGTCTCCGCGGAATCTGTTCCTTTTGAAGGCAATCTTTCCATTGAATTCGGTGCGCGCGATCGTTGGAAACAAACGTTACCGGATCGTTTGCTTTTCTCCTATCGCATCGACGAACAGGATTGGTCGGCATATCAATCGGAGCGCGCTGTTCACTTCAACGAACTTGGTGGCGGCAAACATTTCTTCCAGGTTCGCGCGATGGATCGCAACTGGAACGTCGATTCGAAACCCGCGTTGCTCGAATTCGTTGTGCCCGTCCCATGGTTTCGCGAAACGCGACTGGTGCTCATTGGCGGAGCGGCTGGATTGGCAGTGCTGTTTTTTGCGGGCATCGCGTTCAATCGCCATCGCCAACTTGTGCGCAGCTACGCGCAGGTTGAAAAAATCGTCGACCAACGCACGCGCGAATTGGAAAAGGCTAATCGCGAATTGTTCCAGAGCCAGAAGATGAACGCTCTGGGTACGCTCGCGGCCGGAATCGCACACGACTTCAACAGCATTCTTTCAATCATCAAAGGTTCAGCGCAAATCATCGAAACGAACGTCGATAACACAGAAAAAATTCGCACACGCGTCGCGCGCATCAACACTGCCGTCGACCAGGGCGCCGGGATCGTGAAGGCGATGCTTGGGTTCAGTCGTTCGTCCGATCATAAGGTTGCTCAATGCGCTTTGAATCCGTTGATTCAGGACACGATTCGTTTGCTCGGCGATCGCTTCCAACGCGAGGCGGAAGTTGAATTCGAGCCGGCAGAGAATTTGCCGCTGGTTTGCGTCGTGCCCGATTTCATGCAGCAGATCATTTTGAACTTCATTTTGAACGCAGCCGAATCGATGTCCGGTGCGGGTAAAATCATCGTGCGCACGGGAACACTCAGAGTGCTTCCGGTCGAACTGGCTTTGACGCCCGAACCAGCGGCGGCTTACGCGTTTGTTGAAGTGCAGGATTTTGGTTCCGGAATTTCGCCGGAAATAATGCCGCGTATCTTCGAGCCGTTCTTCACCACGAAGTCACTCTCGACCAAGCGGGGCACCGGTCTGGGTTTGTCGATGGTTTACGAGCTTGCGAAGGAAATGAAATGTGGTTTGAGCGTGCGATCAAACATAGGGGAGGGTAGCGCCTTCACGCTCATTGTGCCCATCGCGGTGTAAATCGGGTCAAAAGGTTGTCGGCTTTGCCCCTTGAACTTTAAACATTACCACTTAGACTCTTAGGAATCGGAGCGTAGCTCAGCCTGGCTAGAGCACTTGCTTTGGGAGCAAGACGTCGCAGGTTCGAATCCTGTCGCTCCGACCATTTTCTTATTGGCGCGCGGACCGCCCTTGTCCGCATCTTCTTAAGGCATGAAACTCGGCATCATAAACAGCGCCTTTCAGCAAGCGGGCGTGGACACCGCCACCGGCCTCAAACACATCGCGCGCATCGGCTTCGATTGCGTCGACATCTTCACCGAGGCCGTTCGTATTTCGAAATCCGAAATCAAGCTCGTCGCCAACACCTGTGCGAAAATCAACTTGCCAATCATCTCATTGCCTGTCGTTGCGGTCGGTTTAATCGACATGAGCGAACCCGTTCGCGAGTTTCATCTCGAACGTTGCAAGCGTTACATCGACCTCGCGCGCACCTGGGATGCGAAGAATATTCTGCTCGTTCTCGGCGAATATATCTGGCAACGCGAAGTCATTCCGCCGCAAGTGCAGTGGGATTGGGCGCTCGAGATGTGTCGTAAACTGGGCGATTACGCCGACAAAAAAGACATTGATATCGCGCTCGAGTTGGAACCCTTCCGGCTCAGCCTGCTCAACAGCGTCGGGTCGATGCGCAAGTTTGTCGACGAATGCAAACACCCTCGCGTTCGCGCCAATATCGACATCAGCCATCTTGTTTTGTCCGACACGAGTCCTGCCGATCTCAAGCAACTCAAAGGCAAAGCCATTCACGTTCACTTGAGCGATTGTGACGGCAAAGTGCACGGCGACCTCCCGCCCGGACGCGGCATCGTGAAATTCGAGCCGTACCTGCAAGCAATTAAAGAATTGAAGATCGACGGCGTTGTTTCAATCGAACTGGAATTCGCGCCGGACCCTACGAAAATTGTCGAGTGGGTGGAAGAAGCCTACCGTGAAACAGCGAAGTTGATGGACTTGGTCGGTCTGCGCGGTTAGCGCGCGAGCCATTTCGCAAATTTGTCGAGGTCGGTCATATCGATTCTGCTCAGCGCGCCATGCGGACACGCGCGTTGGCAGGCGGGGCCGCTGATTTGTTCGACGCATAAATCACACTTCGTCGCTTTGGCGATCGGTTTCGATTCGTTATCCGTCATCAGCACGCCAGTCCTGTCGCGAACTTCCACCATGCGTATCGCTTCGTAAGGACAGTTGTTCGCACACGTGTTGCAACCGATGCAGGTGCTTTGGTTGATGACGACCTGACCGCCGAAATTATCGCGGTGAATCGCGCCGGTTGGACATCCAATCATGCAAACCGGATCCGCGCAGTGCATGCAGGCGTTCGCCACCATGATGTTGCCGTTGATCGGACCGTGACGCAAAAACCGCGGGTTGTTATCGTGCGCAGTCGCGCAAGCGCGCACGCAATCGTCGCAACGCGTGCAACGATCAAGGTTGATCATCATCGTGGCGCGGCCGTTGAAAAATCTGTTCTCGGTCAGGAACTCCATCACGTCCGGCCCGATTTTCGCCCCCGCATCCAATTCGT
>JAQGOW010000299.1 GCA_028293405.1 Verrucomicrobiales bacterium | reverse complement strand
TCGCCTCGGCAGCGCGGGTTATAGTCACCCGGCAATGTTGCAAGACGCCGCTCGCGCCATCCGCACGTTGCGCGCGCGCGCCGGCGAATGGAACGTCGACTCCAACCGCGTCGGCATCATCGGCTCATCGGCTGGCGGCCATCTTACTTCCACGCTCCTGACCCATTTTAAATCTGCCGAAAACAAACCCGCCGATTCCAAAGATCCAATCGACGAAATCAGCTGCCGCCCCGACCTCGGCATCGTTTGTTATCCAGTGATCACGATGGATGGCCCATCGGTCCATTCCGGTTCGCGCAAAAATCTTCTCGGCGAAAATCCTTCTCCCGAACTCATCCACGAACTCTCCAACCAATTCCACGTCACCAAAGACACACCGCCGACGTTCATCTGGCACACTGCTGAAGATAAAGGTGTGTTGGTCGAAAACAGTTTGATGTTTGCCGAAGCTCTGGCCAAAGCCGGCGTGCCTTTTGAAATCCACGTCTACGAAAAAGGCCCTCACGGTCTAGGCCTGGGCTCCCGCACCTACAATCCAACCAAATGGCTCGAGTGGACGCGCGATTGCAACATCTGGCTCAAAGCCCACGGCTTCGCCACTCAAACTCCGGCGCACTAATGAGCCGGTGCACTCGCGTGCGACAATCGACGGCGCGTAGATTGTAATCTCGCGAGTAACACCTGCGAAATGCGCTTCATCAATTCATAACCGAACGCCGGGTTCTCGTCACATTGTTCGCGCAACCGCGTTCCATAATAGAACGTCGCAGTCGTGCGGGTCACAGCGCGGGCGTTGAAATGCCAATAGTAAGGCGGGAACAGCCACGACCAGCCAATCACATCGCCGGGCCCGAGCTTTTGGATAAGCTCAAGTCGTTCGCCGTCCACATCGGCCTCAAGATCAACCTCGCCACTATGAATGAGATAAAAACGATTAGCTGGTTCCCCTTCACGAAAAATCACAGCCCCGGGCTCGAACTGCGCGTGCATCGACGCTTGATCGAGGATGCTCAAGTAATCCTTGGGCATCCCTTGCCAGAATGGATGTAATGCAGGGTCAGCTTTCATAGTCTCTGACGCAGTATAGTCCAGAGTTCGTCGTGCCGCTTGGCTGATTTTGGCCTACACTAGACGGATTTTGACCTGTGCTAGAAATCGGAAATTTCTTTCGGTGGCCACGCCGCCCGCAACGCATTTAGCACCGCAATGACATCAATCACCTCCTGCGTAATTGCACCCGCCACCGGCGGCAGAATTCCGATCGCACCAGCGAACATTCCGACGACACTCAAAACCATGCCGCCGATAGCCGTTTGCAGCGCGATAGTGCGCATGTTTTTTCCAATGTGTAGCAACTCATCAACGCGGCGCAGGTCGCCTTCCATGATCACCACCGCCGCCGCCGCAGAAGTCACATCGGTGTTGTGACCGATCGCCACCGGAACAGTCGACGCCACCATCGCCGGAGCGTCATTGATGCCGTCACCGACATACAACGTATTCGCGCGCGCCGTTTCCGTTTTCACAATCGCCAACTTTTGTTCCGGCGTTTGCTCCGCGTGCACTTCGGTGATGCCCACCTCTTCCGCTAGGTAACGAACCTCAGATTCGCGATCGCCTGAGACGAGCATCAATTTGGCAAACGCATGCTTCGGCCCAAGATGTCGGATAAACGAAACACCTTCCTTCCTCGGCGCGTCTCGAAAATGAAACGTCGCCGCATACTGTTCATCCACCATCAGAACACATTCGAGCCCTCCCGACGGTTTCGGAAGCATCGCGCGAATCTCTTGCGGCACCTTCCCACGGCTGGTCAATCGAACCTGGCGACCTTGGACCAAACCCGTTAATCCGCGCCCGGGCGCTTCGTTGATCTCCTCAGCAGCAGGCGCAGAAATGTTTTTGTCCCGCGCCGCATTCAAAATCGCGAGCGCCAACGGATGCTTGGAATATCTCTCAACACTTGCCGCAAACGCGAGCGCCTCATCTGCCGATACACTGGCACACGTGTGCTGCTCTGTTAATTGCGGTCTGCCGTAAGTCAGCGTGCCGGTCTTGTCGAAAATCGCCGTGGCGCATCGACTGATTCGTTCGAGTGCTACGGGGTTTTTAATAATGATTCCGCGCCGCGCCGCCAGCGAAACCGAGCCGATAATCGCAACGGGAATTCCGATCAGCAACGGACACGGCGTCGCCACCACTAGCACAGATAAAAACCGCACCGACTCACCACTCCACAGCCAAGCCCCACCCGCAATTGCCAGTGCGATCGGCGTGTAGATCGCGCCGAGTTGATCGCCAATGCGCCGCAGTTTCGGCCGATTGGATTCCGACGACCGCATCACTTCCATGATCTTCGCGTAACGCGAATCAACCGCCTTCTTCGTCGCGCGAATTGTCAGCGCCGATTCGCCATTCACCGAACCCGAAATCACCGCGACGCCCGGCGCTTTCGACATTTGAAACGGCTCACCGGTCAAAAACGATTCGTCCATCGCGCCATGCCCTTCGATCACCTGGCCGTCCACTGGACAAGTCTCGTGTGGATAAATGACGATGCTGTCGCCGATCCCAATCT